>DATKUQ010000603.1:0-3242 GCA_035530495.1 Burkholderiales bacterium | reverse complement strand
TCGCCGCGGCGATCGCCTTTCTGTGCTCGGCGGAAGCCAGAACGATCACCGGCGTTCTGCTTCCGGTCGATTCCGGATGGCTTGCCGGCGTCAGCTATAATACCTACGCCGGCGGCGTGCCCTGGAAGGAGTGATCATGGCGCAAGCAATCAGTATCCAGTTCACCCGCTTCTCCGCTTTCTACTCGCCGCTCATCGCCACCATCGCCGGCGGCTTCCTCGCGCAGGAAGGCCTCGAGCCGACGTATTCGATCGCTCTGCCGGGCAAGTCGCGTAACCCGCAAGTAAAGCGCTGATGTGAGGAGGCAATGCGTTCGATCACGCACACCCCCGCCCTCTCGCACAAGCTGGGCTGGAGCAAAAACTGGCATCAGCCCTGCCTCTTCCCCAGCGACCGCGAGCGACGAATGGCTCCCCCTGACAGCGGAATGCGGCTGCTACAATTTCGCAAATCGCGCGGAGAAATAACATGGACTTCAATCAGGCAACCGTAGTAGTGACCGGCGCCGCAGGCAACCTCGGACGCGGGGTGGCGCAGGCATTCGCCGCACAAGGGGCCCGACTGGTGCTGGTCGACCTGCAACGCGCCGGCTTGGAACGCGCCTACGGCAGCGAAAACGATAAAAGCCTGTTCGCGCCCTGCAACCTGCTGGATCAGGCCCAGGTCGATGCGATGGTGGGAGCGGCGATGGCGCGCTTCGGCCGCATCGACGTGCTGTGCAACATCGCCGGCGGCTTTCGCATGGGCGAAGCGGTGCACGAAGTCGGCGATGCAAACTGGAATTTCCTGTTCGACATCAATGCCCGGACCCTGCTGCACGCCGCGCGCGCGATAGTGCCGCGCATGCTGGCCGGCGGCGGCGGCAAGATCATCAACATCGGCGCCTATGCGGCGCAAAAAGGCGCCGCGCAGATGGGTCCCTACAGCGCCGCCAAAAGCGCCGTCATACGCCTCACCGAAGCCATGGCGGCGGAGCTGCGCGAGAAGAACATCAACGTCAATTGCCTGCTGCCGACCATCATCGACACGCCGGAAAACCGCGCCGCGATGCCGGATGCCGACCCCGCGCGCTGGGTCGCGGTCGCCGACCTCGCCGCCACCATCGTGTTCCTCGCTTCCAACGCCGCGCGCGCGATTCACGGCGCAGCGATTCCGATTACCGGGCTGAGCTGATCCCGTTCGCGCTTCTGCCTTGAACTTAGTGAGCCAACCATGACACAAGCCATCAGCATCCAGTTCACGCGCTTTTCCGCTTTCTACTCGCCGCTCATCGCCACCATCGCCGGCGGCTTCCTCGCGCAGGAAGGCCTCGAGCCGACGTATTCGATCGCGCCGCCGGGCAAGTCCGCGATCGCGGCCCTGCTCGACGGCAGCGCACAGGTAGCGCAGTCTGCTCCCTCGCAGGGCTTCACCCCGCTGGAAAATGGCCAGCAGCCGCCGGTGGTGCATTTCGCCCAGGTGAACGAAAAAGACGGTTTTTTCATTACCGCGCGCAAGCCCGATCCGAATTTCAGCTGGGACAAACTCAAGTCCGGCAAGATCCTGGTTGATCACGGAGTGCAGCCGCTGGCGATGTTCAAGTTCGCCTGCTTCAAGAAGGGCCTGGACTGGAAATCCCTGGCCATCGTCGATGCCGGCATGGGCACGATGGACCAGGCGTTCCGTGACGGTACGGGAGACTATATCCACCAGCAGGGGCCCGCGCCGCAGCAGCTCGAGCACGACGGCGTCGGCCATGTGGTCGCATCGCTCGCAGATGCGATCGGCCCGCTCGCGTTTTCCAGCCTCGCGGCGACGCGCGAGTGGCTGGTCACCGACGCAGCGAAGCGGTTCACGCGCGCCTACCGCAAGGCGCGCGCCTGGCTCCTCGCCACACCTGCGGCAAAAGTCGCAGAGGTCGAAGCGTCGTTCTTCCCCAACATCGATCGCGCGGTGCTGACGCGGACCATTGCGACCTATCAGAAGCTGGGCAACTGGACGCCCCACGTGGAAATCACGCGACCCGCATTCGAGGTCACGCTGGACGTGTTCGAGTATGCCGGCCTGATCAGCAAGCGCCACAAATACGACGACGTGATCGCGCAGCCGCCTGCCTGAATCCGGGAAAAAAAAGCAGAAGCAGATTCCTCGGGCGGAGCCCTCGGAATGACATTACCTTTTGCGGCGCCTTGTTAGTCTCTTATCAGTCAAGAGTTGACGGAAATGGCAAAGATTTTGATAACTGGCGAGGAGGCGTGCGCGGGGGGATATACGCCCCGAAGGAAGTCCCCCTGGGGGACAAGGGGGGATGCATCCCCCCTTGTTCGTGGGATAAGGGTTTTTCCCCCACCGAAGGCACTTTGCTTGGTTCCGGCTAGTCCGGTTTAGGGCACGTCGACGATATCGCCTTCGGGTCCCTCGTGATGCGGGTGCGGCTCATGCGCCGGCTGCACCGGCTGGCCGCCCACGGGCACCGCGCGCGACAGAAATTCGATCACGGCATTGCCGAAAATGTCGTTGCGGTCCCCTGCAACCATGTGCGCCGCGCCGGTGACATTGACGTACTCGGCATGAGGGCACAGGCGCAGGAACTCCTGTGCGCCCTCTTCGCTCAGCACGTCCGAGAGCCCGCCGCGCACCAGCAGCGTCGGCAGCGCGAGGTGCCTTGCACACGCTTCGAGGCGCGCGTGGCGTTTATCGAGATCACGTTTCGCCGGGCGAAAGCGCGGGTCCCAGTGCCAGCGGTATTTGCCGTCCGCGCCCAGGCGCACGTTCTTCGCCAGTCCGTCGAGGTTCCGCGGACGCTTGCGGTGCGGCTGATAATTCGCGATCGCTTCGGCGACTTCTTCGAGCGAGTCGAAGCCCTCGGGCTTCTGGCTCATGAAGGCCTGAATCTTGTCGATCCCCTCGATCTCGATGCGCGGCGCGATGTCGACCATGACCAGCGCAGTCGCATCGACGCGATCCTCGCCGACCGCGACCAGGCTGGTCCCGCCGCCCATGGAAGCGCCGACCAGCACCGGGCGCCGCCCGCCCAGCGCCGCGACCACGCATTTCAGGTCCTCGACCATCACGTCCTGACCATAGAGGCCGTCCGGTGCCCAGTCCGAATCCCCATGACCGCGCGCATCGAACGCGATAGCGTAGTAGCCCGCGGCGCCGAGTATTTCGCCGGCGCCCTTCCACGCATGCCGCGTCTGCCCGCCGCCGTGCTGCAGCAGCACCAGCGGCCCTTTGGGGTCGCCCCAGGAATCGCCCGCCAG
>DATKUQ010000602.1:0-2840 GCA_035530495.1 Burkholderiales bacterium | reverse complement strand
TCGACGTGGAGCAGAAATTCGTCCGGATCCTGGACCGCGCCGGCCTTGAACGGGTAATGGACCCTGATCCGGATTGACATGCCGCCGGCGCCGCGCGTGGCCGAGCGTCGGACGGCGCAGAGTTCGGGGTGCCGATCATTTGCGCCGCATCCTGAAGGAAGCACAGACCATGGTCGGCGCGCCACTGACGGCGCCTGGGATGGCATCCGCAACAAATGTGCAGGAGGCTCCATGAGCGCTACGGGCCGTCCCAAGGGCGTATCCTTGGAGCGAAGCGACGAGGTAGTCCAATGAACGAACCAACACGTGGCAGCCACCCGATAGAGGGCCTTCTTCCCGCGGACGTCGAGGGATTCGCTTCGCTTACTGAGCTGGCCCTGGACATGCGCTGGACCTGGAATCATGCCACCGACGAGGTGTGGCGGGCGCTGGATCCGGTGCTGTGGGAACAGACGCATCACCCGTGCGACGTGCTGCAGACGGTTTCGCGCGAAAAAATCCGGCAGGTGCTCGCCGACCCGGTCTTTCGCGACAAGCTGGATGCCCTGGTGCAGTCGAAGCAGCGGGCCGAGGAGGCGCCCGCGTGGTTTCAGCAAAGTCATCCGCAGTCGCATCTTACTTGTGTCGCGTACTTCAGCATGGAATTCATGTTGAGCGAAGCCCTGCCCATCTATTCGGGCGGACTGGGCAACGTGGCCGGCGATCAGCTCAAGGCCGCCAGCGATCTCGGCGTTCCGGTCATCGGCGTGGGGCTGCTCTACCAGCAGGGCTATTTTCGCCAGGTGATCGGCCAGGGTGGCGCGCAACAGGCGCTTTATCCGTATAACGATCCGGGGCAATTGCCGATCACCGCCTTGCGCAAATCGAACGGAGAGTGGCTGCGCCTGGAGATCGCCTTGCCCGGCTACTCGGTCTGGCTGCGCGCCTGGCAGGTCCAGGTCGGTCGCGTGAAGCTGTACCTGCTGGACAGCAATGACCCGGCGAATTACCCGGCGCATCGCGGGATCACCAGCGAGTTGTACGGCGGCGGGCCGGAGTTGCGGCTGCAGCAAGAGCTGGTACTCGGGCTCGGCGGGTGGCGCTTGCTGCGCGCGCTCGGCCTCGAGCCGCAAGTCTGTCACCTCAACGAAGGGCATGCGGCCTTCGCCGTGCTGGAACGCGCCCGCAATTTCATGGAGGAAACGGGCCGGCCTTTCGACGTGGCGCTGGCGGTCACGCGAGCGGGCAATCTGTTCACCACGCACACGGCGGTGGCCGCCGGCTTCGATCGCTTTGCCACAGTCCTGATCGAGCAATACCTCGGTGCTTATGCCGCGCAGAAGCTCGGCGTCGCACTCCGCGATTTGCTGGCCCTGGGCCGCCAGAACCCGGACGACCCCTCTGAGAGTTTCAACATGGCCTATCTGGCGATTCGCGGCAGCGGCGCGGTCAATGGCGTAAGCCGTCTGCACGGGCAGGTGAGCCGGCAGCTGTTTGCGCCTCTGTTTGCGCACTGGCCGCAGGACGAAATCCCGGTCGGACATGTGACCAATGGCGTCCACATGCCGACCTGGGATTCGGCGCCGGCCGATGATCTTTGGACGCAGGCCTGCGGCAAGGAGCGCTGGCTGGGGACAGTGCAAACCCTGGAGCAGGACATGCGCCGCGTCGCCGATGCCAAGCTGTGGCAGTTTCGCATCGCCGCCAGCCAGTCTTTCGTGGGCTACGTGCGCGAGCGTTTGTCCAGGGAGCTGGCCGCCTCCGGCGCATCGGCCGAAGCGGTGGCGGAGGCGGGGAATCTTTTCGATCCCAACGTGCTGACGCTGGGCTTTGCGCGCCGCTTCGCCACCTACAAGCGACCCAATATGCTGCTGCACGATCCGGAGCGGCTGCTGCGCCTGTTGAGCAATCCGCAGCGTCCGGTGCAGCTCGTCATGGCCGGCAAGGCCCATCCCGCGGACTTGGCCGGGCAGGCACTCATCCTGCAGTGGATGCAGTTCATCCGCCGGCCCGAAGCGCGCCGCCACGTGATCTTCCTCAGCGACTACAACATGCTCTTGAGCGAGAACCTGGTGCAGGGGGTCGACGTGTGGATCAACACTCCGCGGCGGCCCTGGGAGGCGTGTGGCACCAGCGGCATGAAGGTGCTGGTCAACGGCGGCATCAATTTGTCCGAGCTGGACGGCTGGTGGGCGGAAGCCTACACGCCTGAAGTGGGCTGGGCCTTGGGGGACGGCCGGGAGCATGGCGACGATCCGGCTTGGGACGCCGCCGAAGCCGGCGCGCTCTACGACCTGCTCGAACGCGAGGTGATTCCGGAGTTCTATGCGCGCGACGAGCAGGGCATCCCCGGCGCCTGGGTGAGGCGCATGCGCGAAAGCATGGCGCAATTGACGCCGCGCTTCTCCGCCAGCCGCGCGGTGTGCGAATACACCGAGCAACACTACCTAAGGGCGGCCTCGGCCTACCTTGCGCGGGCTGCCGATAAAGGCGCAATCGGCGTGGCGATGGTCGATCGGCAGCGCGCACTGGAGCAAAAATGGACCGCGCTGCGCTTCGGCGAGCTGAAGCTTGAAACCGATGCCGCGCAGCACGTATTCGAGGTTCAGGCGTATCTGGACGACCTAAGCCCGGAGGCGGTGCAAGTCGAGCTCTATGCAGATGGCGTAGCCGGCGCGGCAGCGGAGCGCGTGGTGATGAAGCGCGTGCGCCAGCTGGTGGGAGCCATCAACGGCTACGCCTATCGCGCGGGCGTGCCCGCAGCGCGTCCGGCATCGGACTATACGGCGCGCATCGTCGCGCAGCGCGATGACATGGCGGTGCCTCTGGAAGATGCGCATATCCTGTGGCAGCGATGATCG
>DATKUQ010000601.1:0-7352 GCA_035530495.1 Burkholderiales bacterium | reverse complement strand
GTTGATCCGCGCGCATCAGGAGACGTCGCGCAACGAATTTCCCGACCTGGAACGCACCGCCGAAAAGATCGGCAAGCGGGCGTTCCCGCTCAAAGTCGACGATCTGATGGCGCTATGCAAGCGCCACGGCCTCGAGCTTCGCTGGTTCGAGCGCAAGCCGGTGCCTGCACGGGGCAGCCACAACGGTGCGCGCAGCGTGATGCGGTCCTTTTTCGATGCTCCCGGCACCGTTTATCTGAACAAAGCCCTGCAGGCGGATCCGGCGCGCCTGAAGTTCGATCTCGCATCTCACATCGGGCATAAGGTGTTGCATGGAGGCGACGGACTCAAATCGCCTCACGCTTCGGGAGCGGAAATGGGCGAAAGCCAGGACAGCGCCTCGCCGTATAACGCCGGTATCGAGGCAAGAGATGTTCTGCTCGCATGGAGAGATTTCGAATGCAGTTTCTTCGCCGGTGCCCTGCTCTGTCCGAAAGTGCCGTTCCGCCGCTTTCTGATCAGAGAGCGTTATCGGATCGAGGCGAGGCGGGCGTTGGAGCTTACCCCGGCCGTCATCATGCGGCGGATGACCAAGGTGTCCCCTTATCCATACTGGCACTTTTTCGATGCGACCGCGCCGGGGCGCCTGCGCGCCGTGTACCGGGGCAACGGCATCCCGCTGCCATGGGGCAACATGTCGCAGGCGACCGATCCGTGCGCGCACTGGGCGGTGTTCCGCATGTTCGGCAATGCCCGCAACGACTCGCATTCACAGATTTCCGTGCTTAAAGTAAACGATCGGTGGCAACTATACTGTTGCCACACGCTACGCACCCACGACATGGCCGGAATGCCGCACGTGCTTTCGGTCGGGGTCGACCTGGGTCCTGCGCTGTTCGCGAACGATGCAAAGGGAGCCGAGATCGTGGACAGCATCGCGGATGACTGCATTCGTAAGGGAGGCGAGGCGAAGATAGGTCGCGCTGCGGTGGAGGCCATACGCGCCGTCGCCAATATCCTCAGCATCGCCTGGGTCGAGGAGTCCCTAGAGCAACCCGCCCGCATCATCTGTTCCCGCAGCTCGCGCTGTCCGCGCCAGGGGAAATGCAACGTGGCGCCGGTGGCCCATGCCGGCGACATCACGGACATTAAACGGGAAATTCTCAGCGCAAGGGGATAGTGGCATACGCCAAACCACTTCTCCTATCGGCTAAGGCCGTCGGCCGGGTGCGCGCTAGCGGACGGTCAGAAATAGTACCTCGCCAGCGCCTGCCACAGGCGCCGTTGCGGCACTGCGCCGTAGGTGCTTCCGGGCTCGCCCGTATCGAGTTGGGAGCGCAGCGCGATATCGACGCGGGGCCAGTGATAGCGCGCTTCCAGCCATTGCAGCCGGCTATGGTCGACGAGATCGTGGCGCACCATGGCAGTGAGGTCGAGGTTCTTCACCAGCGCGTCCTTCCAGACAGCGTAAAGAAACAGGTTGTCGCGCGTCGGCAATTCCTGCAGCTTGGTGACGAAACTGCGGTACTGGCCATAGGCCGCAGGCGGGCCCTGCCGCAGCGCGTTCCAGGCGGTTTCATCCATGCCCGCGCCGTTGTATTCGTATTCCGCCGTAAGCGATATATTGGTTTGCGTCGTATAGGTCAGTCCGGTCGACAGGCGCGAGCGGAAAGCCGCGTCGTCCGGCCGCAGCAGCGCCTGCGCCGCGAGCGAGGGCGCGCGTCCGCCCGACCATTCGAAATAAGCCACCGTGGAATCGTTGGGCAGGGCGGTCAGGTTCAGGCCCAGTTGCGGCGATTGTCCTGCGCCGCCCGACAGCAGCCATTGCGGGCTGAGCGCTTCGGACAGCTTCTGGCTGAGCGCGATCTGCCAGCGGTCGCGCCGGTTGGTCGCGCCGAAATCCGGGTTGAAGTCGGCGCTGCTGGGCTGGTCGGCGAGCTTGGGCGAATAAAGCGCGGTGAGCGATCCGCCGTTCCACAGGGTCTGCCCGCGCAGCATCGCGCTGCCGAGGCGGTTCTCGCGCAAGCTCGCGGGGTCGAGCGAGACCACCGTGCGCAGCGCCCCGGTGCGAAAATAGTCGGTCGGGTTGTAGCCCATGGCAACGCCGTTGCGCGCGTTGATGCGTCCCAGGTCGGCAATACGATCCGGCGCCGCCTGCCAACTCAGATAGGCCTCTTTCAGGGTGTTGATGTCCTGATTGCCGGAGACCCCTTCGGTCCGGTTGATGTCCAGGCGGTCGGCGAACACGGCGCGCCAGCCGGGCGCGAAAGTCTTGTCGAATCTGGCGTCGAGCGAGGCGCGCGAGCTGTGTACCGCAGGTCCGGGGCCCTGCGCTCGCCACTCGCTCACGGCCGCTTCCGTGTACACCTGCCAGTTGCTGCTCTGTTCGGCTGTCGCCGCGGTCTGGTCGGCGAGCAATAGCGCGGCGGCGTCGTCATCGGCGAGCGCCCGCGCCGCCGCCAGCAGCAGCAGTGACAGGAACAGGGCGCGCACGCGCTACTCGGGTTTGAAGCGCGGCAGATAGTCGCGCTGCAGCCAAGCCTCCGGCACCTCGCGCCAGGCGTAGTCGCTGTAGCGCATCACCGTCACCCAGTTCGGATCCAGCCCGTCGATGATCACGGTCTCGGTCGGCCGCTCCGTACCCAGTTGCGGCTGGTAGCGCCGGTAGTAGGCCGTCTTCAGCAGTTGCCCGCTCTCGGTGTAAAAGCGCGCCTTGACCGGCCGGCTGTTGGACGCATCGATCCACATTTCGATGTGGTGGTAGGTCACATCGGGGGACACGGCGGCCAGCGCGAGCTTGTAGCAGCGCCGGCTCTGGCGATCGCCGTCGAGGATGCTTTCTTCGCCCGCCAATTGCGCCTTGTAGTCTTTCGCCAGATTGACCGTGACCACGTCGCCGTTCGCGGCCTGTCCGAGCAGGCGCTGTTGCGGCGAGAGGCGGATGCTGGCCTTGGAGGACGGATCGTAGAACCACAGGTCGTTGCCGTTCTTGAGCATCAGCTTGTTGGCATCGCGCGCCGGCGCGACAAAGCGGATCAGGCTGCGGAACTGCCCGCTGGTGGCGTCGGCTTTCGAATAGACCGTGAGCGTATTGCTGTCGACCTGCCTCGCGTTGCGGTATTCCACCAGCACCACGGTGAGCGCGAACGGTTTGCCCGGGTTGCGGATCGCATCGCTCGCGGCGAGGATCGCCTGCGCGCTGGGGGCGGCTGCGGCGCTTGCGCTTGCCGCAATCAATATGCCCGCCGTGATCAGTCGTTTCAACGTCATCGCATCCTCTCCTTCCTATACATGCCTGAGCGCGTCGACGATGAGCATGCGCGCCGCGCGCCGCGCCGGCCACCAAGCCGAGATGACCGCCACCAGCACCAGCCCGGCGGCGGTGCCGAACATCATCCTCGTTTCTCCCCATACGCGTACGGACAGGGGCACCGGCTCGGCCTGCCCCGGGGGCAGCCAGGTCAGCCCGGCGTGGTTCACGAGCCACGCGGCGATGAGCGCGACGATCACGCCGGCCGCTGCGCCGATCGCGCCGAGCACCAGTGCCTCGCTCATGAACAGCCGGCGGATGCCGGAGCGGCGCAGGCCCATGGCGCGCAGCGTGCCGATCTCCGTGGTGCGCTCCATCACTGCCATGCTCATGGTGTTGCCGACCGTGAACAGCACGATCGCGCCGATCAGCACCGCCATGAAGCCGAAGATCGCCGCGAACATTCCCACTGCCTGGCCGTAGAACGGATTGAGGGCTTCGAAGTCCTGCACTTCCAGCGGCTCGCCCTTGAGCGTCGTCGCGAGCAGCTGCTCGAGGCGCGCCTTCGCCGCCGGAATCTGGCTGGTGTGGTGAAGCTGCAGCACGACCGCCGTGGCCTGCGGTTTCTCGTTGCCGTAGAGCAGGCGCTGCGCCTGAGCGAGGTGCATGCCGACGAACATGTCGTCGAACTCCTTGAAACCCTGATGCTCTGCCTTGACCACGTGCAGCGAGGCGACGTTCGGCGCGCCGTGGACATTGGCCGCGAGCAGCTCGATGCGCGCTTCGTTCTGCGGCGCCTTCGGCCGTGCTTCCAGCGCCGCCAGCGCAGTGACGTCGGCCGGGGCGGCGGCGCCCGCCGGTGCAGCGGCGCCCTGCGCTGTCTCGGTCTGCTTGCGGCCGGGGCAGTTCGGCACCTTCAGCGGCCCGCATAATTCCAGCACGCGCGCCACGCCCGTGCCGACGACCACCGCGTCCTCGGCGGTGCCCGTGAGCGCGGTGTCTCCCGGATGGAAAGGCAGGTCGTAGTCGTTCCAGCGGCGCATGCGGTTGCGGTCGGCGACGACAAGCCCGGTGCCGATGATGGTGCGCGAAACGCCCGCGGCGTAATTGCCGGCGATGCCGCCGAGCGAGATCGTCGGCGTCACCACGGCCAGCATCGGCGCGAGCACCGGGTCGTGCGAAACCACGTCGATCACATGCTGGTAATCGGCGATGCCGTAGGCGGCGGGGTTGCCGGTGCCGTAGAGAAAATAGTCCTTGCGCTGGATTTGCAGGTGGCCGCCGCGCATGACGTAGCCGGTCTGCAGCGAAAGCGTGATGTTGCGGGCGTAGCCGCCGAACACCAGAATCGTGACCGCGCCAATGACCATGGCGATCAGCGTCGTGAGCGAGCGGCGGCGGTTGCGCAACAGGTTGCGCAGGGCGAGCGACAGGGTCCTCATGCTGCGCGCCGCACGATGTTTTCGATGCGGCCGTCGCGGATCATCACCGCGTCGTCCGCCTCGGCCATCACCTTGGGATCGTGCGAGGAGAACACGAAGGACACGTGCAGCTCGCGCTGCATCGTGCGCATCAGCGCGATGATCGCCGCGCCGGTGTGGCTGTCGAGGTTCGCGGTCGGCTCGTCGGCGAGCACCAGGTTCGGCGACGGCGCGAGCGCGCGCGCAATCGCCACGCGCTGGCGCTGCCCGCCGGAGAGCTGTCCGGGAAGATTGCGCGCCTTGTCCGCGATGCCGACCGCTTCGAGCAGCGTCGCCACCCGCTGTTTGCGTTCGGCGGCGGCCATGCGCGTGAGCAGCAGCGGATATTCCACGTTCTCCTCGACTGTCAGCACCGGCAGCAGATTGAAATTCTGGAAAATGAAGCCGAGGTGGCGCGCGCGGAAGTCCGACAGCGCGTCGTCCGACAGCTTTTGCACCGCTTCGCCGGCGACGACTAATTCGCCGCGATTGGGCTGGTCGATGCAGCCGATCAGGTTCAACAGCGTGGTCTTGCCGCTGCCCGACGGGCCGGAAATCACGGTAAAGCAGTTGGGACGGATCTCGAGGTCGATGTCGACCAGGGCCGGAACGTCGACCGCATCCAGGTGATAGGTCTTACTGATTTGATTCATGGTGACGACATTCATCGGGGCCTCGGGGTTTTGGGCTGGCATGGCGACATCCTAAACAGCCTTTGCCGCGCGGCCAAGCGCGATGCGACGTAACACTGAGATTCGAGCGCCAGACGCTGCAGGCCGGCGCGAACCGCAGCGAGCATCCGGCTCGCGTCGAAAAAAGCGGATTGATTCTCGTGTCGCTTCGCATTACACTGCCACCGAGCAGAAACTAGAAGCGCGCACACAGAAGCGCGCATGCGCGCCGCAGGCGCTCCGAGCCGGAGCGCCGTCGCAGCCATCAGTGGGGAGAAGTCACCGGGCATTCGCAGCCAGTCACGCAGTATCGCGCCCGGTGGAGAAGCCAAACCGAGGTCTTCTTTTCAGAGGAGTGGCAAATCATGAGACGTATCGTTCCGTTGGTTACATCCTTGATCTTCGCCGGCGCCTTGGCGCTGAGCCTCCAGGCGAGAGCCGCGAGCAGCAAGCCGATCCTGATCGGTCTCGACACACCGATCCAGCTCCAGGTCGGCAAGGACACGGTAGCTGCAGTGAAGATGGCGGTCGACGAGATCAACGCCAAGGGCGGCGTGCTCGGGCGCAAGCTCGCCTACGTCGCGGCTGACGAGGGCACTGACCCCCAGCTCGGCGTGAGCGCCATCAACAAGCTCACCTCCGACGACCACGCCAACGTCCTGATCGGGGGCTACGACAGCGGCGTAACGTTGGCGGAGGAGCCGCATATTGCGCAGTCGAAGACCATCTGGATCGGGGTCGGCTCGGCCTCGCCCAACATCACCGCGCTGGTGGGCAAGGACTACGACAAGTACAAATACATCTTCCGCGTCAATCCGCTCAATTCAGCGCTGCAGGCGGCGCAAATCGTCGATTTCGCCAAACACGTCGTCAAAGGCCAGCTTGGCCGGGACAAGGTGGCGATTCTCGGCGAGAGCGCCATCTGGGTGCGCGGTCTGGTACCGGTGCTGGTGAAGGGCCTCGAGGCCAATGGCATCAAGGTGGTCTACCAGCAGTTGTTCGACGAGACCATGAACGACTTCACGCCGCTGTTCGCGCGGGTCAAGGACAGCGGCGCGCAGTATCTGCTCACCATTCTTTCGCACGCCAACTCGGACGTGTTCGTCAAGCAGCTGTACGAGGCGCGGCTGCCGATGCCCTATGGCGGCATCGACGTCAAGAGCATGACGCCGAACTTCTGCTCGCGCGTGAACGGCGCAGCGGTGGGCGAGACCACGGTCAACTTCATCACCCGCGCGCCGATCACGCCCAAGACGATCCCGTTCTGGGACAGCTTCGTGAAGATTAACGGCCGCGCGCCGGTGTACACCGCGCCCGGCGCCTACAACTCGGTGTACTTGTATGCCTGGGCCGTTAAGAAGGCGGGCACGACCGACGCCGACAAGGTGATCAAAGAGCTCGAGAAGGCTGACTATCTCGGCGTGTCGGGCAAGATCAAGTTCAATAAGGTGCACGACGATATCGACGGCACCGGCTACCAGAACCTGCTGTTCGTGCAGTGGCAGAAGGATTGCACGCGCGCCGTGGTCTGGCCGCAGTCCGTCGCAACCGGCAAGGTGGTCCTGCCGCCGTGGGTCAGCAAGTAAGCGCTGCTCCGGGCGGCTCTAGGTGTTGACGGTCCTCATCTACGGGGCGGTGACCAGTGCGATCCTCGCCATGCTGGCTGTGGGGTTTACGCTCATCTTCGGCGTGGCGCGGATCCTCAACCTGGCGCACGGCGCCTTCTACGCGCTGGGCGCCTACTGTGCTTACAGCCTGACCGCGATCTTCAAGCTGCCGCTCATCGTGGCGGCGCTTGTGTCCGTGGCGCTGGTGGCGCTGTTCGGCGTGGTGATGGAGCGGGTGCTGGTGCGCCCGCTGCGCCAATCGAGCCTCGCGGTGCTGATGATCACGCTCATGGTGGCGCTGACCATGGAGCAGGCGCTGTTCGTAGTGTTTGGCTCGCAGTCGAAGAACGTGCCCGCGTTCATCAATCACCCGGTCAACCTGTAC
>DATKUQ010000600.1:0-2594 GCA_035530495.1 Burkholderiales bacterium | reverse complement strand
TGGTTCGAGCGCACTTGGTCCGGCTTGTTCAAGGTCGACCGATTCGAGCCGGCGGCGATGCCGCGCGCGGAGGAGATCACGCTGCGCGCGCCGCGGGTCGCGGTGCCGGCCGGTCTGGCCGCGGTGTGCACCACGGACAAGCACGAGCGCCTGTTCCACAGCTTCGGCCGTTCGGTGCACGACCTCGCGCGCATGATCCACCGGCGCGGCTTTTCCAATCCGCCGGATGTGGTGGCCTACCCGAAGACGGAACAGGATATCGCCGGCTTGCTCGACTGGTGCGGTGCGAACGATGTCGCCGCGATTCCCTTCGGCGGCGGCTCGAGTGTGGTCGGCGGCGTGAATCCACCGGCGCACGAGCGCTACAAGGGCGTGCTCACCATCGACCTGAAGCATTTCGACCGCGTGCTCGAGATCGACCGGACCTCGCAGGCGGCGCGGGTGCAGGGCGGGGTGCTCGGGCCGAGCCTGGAGGAACAGCTGAAGCCCTCCGGCCTGACCCTGCGTTCCTTTCTGCAGGCCTGGGAGTTCTCCTCGCTCGGCGGCTGGATCGCGACGCGCGCCGCCGGCCATTACGCCACCGTCTACTCCCAGATCGACGATCACATCGAATCGCTGCGCGTGGTCACGCCCGCGGGCACGCTCGAATCGCGCCGGCTGCCGGCTTCCGGCGCCGGACCCAGCCCCGATCGCATGTTCCTCGGTTCCGAAGGCGCGCTGGGCATCATCACCGAGGCCTGGGTGCGCCTGCATCGGCGGCCGACGTTTCGCCTGAGCACTACCGTGCGCTTTGCCGACTGGGAGAAGGCGGTGGGAGCGGTGCGCGCGCTGGCCCAATCCGGGCTGTATCCGGCGAATGCGCGCTTGATCGAAAAGGACGAAGCGAGATTCACCGAGGCGGGCGACGGCGCGAGCCACATCCTGGTGCTCGGCTTCGAATCGGGCGATCACCCGCTAGGCGCCTGGATGAAACGCGCGCTGGAGTTGTGTGCCGACCACGGCGGGGTCTGGGACGAGCAGGCGCTGCGGCAGAAAGACGCGCAGCGCTCGGGTGCGGCCGGCAACTGGCGCGACAAGTTCGTGCGCGGGCCCTATCTGCGCGAGCACGCGATCGCGCGCGGCGTGATGCGCGACACTGTCGAGACCGCGATCACCTGGGACCGCTTTTTCGAGTTGGAGCGCAAGGTGAAGGATGCGACCCTGAGGGCCATCCGCGAAGTGACCGGGCGCGAGGGCAGCTGCACCGTGCGCTTTACGCATCTGTATCCGGACGGACCGGCGCCGTATTTCACCTGACACGGCCTAGGCGACAAGGCGAAGCTGCCGGAACAGTTCTGGGCGATCAAGGCAGCGGCCTCGGAAGCGATGCTCGCGGCCGGCGGGACCATCACCCATCACCACGCGCTCGGGCGCGACCATCGCCAGTGGTACGATCGGCAGCGGCCCGAGCTGTTTGCGCGCGCGCTCGATGCGGCGAAGAACGTGCTCGATCCGCAGCGCATTCTCAATCCGGGCGTGCTGCTCGATCCCTGAGTCCCGGGGACAGCCCCGACAAGCGCAAACCCAGCAGCGGGCAAGGCCCGCCTATGGATGCGCATGCAGATCGCAAACAGATGGAGCAAACGATGAGCAAGGAATTCGTTGACATGGTTAACGCCCTTCCGGGATGGGTGAAGGAGATGGGGATCGTGATCCTCACCGCCACGCCGGAGGAGGTGAGCTGCGAATGGGAAGTGAGCGAAAAGCACCATCAGGGTTACGGCATCGTGCACGGCGGCGTGCATTGCGGGGTGATCGAGACCCTCGCCTCGGTCGGTGCTGCAGCCGTCGCGCATCCGCGCGGCCAGCGGATCGTCGGTCTGGAGAACAGCACTTCGTTCATCCGCGCCGTGCGCTCGGGAAAGCTGCACGCCCTCGCCAAGCCCGTCACCCGCGGGCGTTCGAGCCAGGTGTGGGAGGCATGGATACGCGACGAAAAAGAGCAGCTCGTGGCGCAAGGGCGCGTGCGCCTGTTGTGCATGGACGAGAATCGCGCGCTCGGCTGAGCGGATAAAGGGTGGCATTGACGGCCGCACAAGCCGGCGAGCTTGCCTCGTTTCTGGGGCAAGGGGCAAGGCGGGCGACACGAGCGCCAGCTGACCAGGCGTAGCCATCGCGGGCGTGGTGTATGATTCGCTGATCGTCTGCGCACTGCAAAGGATGCCGATTGTCTGCGCTTAGGAAGATTGCGGTCAGCACTGGCATTTTCTGGGTCGAGGCGCCCGCCGCCGACCTGCGCATCCTGTGCGGATGCCCGGTCGATTCGGTCAAGCATCTGCTCAGACGGGGTCTGATCGTCTCCACCGAAGTGAATGGCGTCGAGTGCGAAACCGGGCCCAACGCCATCCTGCTCTCGGATCTCGCGATCCAAAACGGCCGCGCTTGCAGCGGTTCGGAGTTTCCGGTTCTGCAGATGCTGTACAAGCAGGGCATGATCGTGCCGGATCATCCGTGCAACACCGGCTTGCGGCCGCTGCTCATCGGATCGCACGCCCAGGTCGCGGCGCAGATGGCGTATCTGTTCTGCGGAAACTACGGCCTCGCCTCGCGCGAAG
>DATKUQ010000599.1:0-3668 GCA_035530495.1 Burkholderiales bacterium | reverse complement strand
CGCTAAGGCGTGACCGGTTGTTTCGGTAAGGCGTGACCGCCTGTTTCGGTTGATCGTGACCGATTTGCGGCGGCGACCGAAATGGCCGGTCACGGCTTACCGAAACGCTGGCTTCGTTGTGCATAACTTCAACGCACGGGTCATCCTCCCCAGTTTCTGGAGGGGAAGATGCCGACACGGCGAGTGGCTATGCGCAAGATCAAGGAATGTCTCCGACTAAAGCTGGACTGCGACCTGTCGCATGAACGCATTGCCCTGGCTCTGGGATTGTCCAAGGGGGTAGTGAGCAAGTACGTGGCCCGAGCCGAGGCGGCGGGGCTGGACTGGCCGGCGCTGTCGGCGCTGGATGAGACCCAGGTGGCGGCGAAACTGTGCGCACCGGCACCGGCCGTCCGTGGCGACCGGGCGCCGATCGACCTGCAGTGGGTGCACCGCGAACTTCGCCGCAAGGGCGTGACGCGGCATCTGTTGTGGCAGGAATATCGCGAGGCAAACGCTGACCGGGCCAGCTACCAGTACACCCAGTTTTGCCAGCACCATCAGGACTACGCGGGGTCGCTGCGGCGTTCGATGCGGCAACTGCATCGTGCCGGGGAGAAACTGTTCATCGACTATGCCGGGCCGACCGTCGGCATCGTCAACCCGGATACCGGCGAGCTGCGCCGGGCGCACATCTTCGTCGCCGTGCTCGGCGCCTCGAACTACACCTACGCCTGCGCTACCGCGGGCGAGAAGCAGGTCGACTGGCTGCGCGGCCTGTCGCAGGCCATGGCGTTCTTTGGCGGCGTGCCGGCGCTGGTGGTGCCGGACAATCCGCGCGCGCTGATTGCGCATCCGGATCGGTATGAGCCCGAGCTCAACCGGGCCGCGCAGGACTGTGCGCGGCATTACGGTACGGCGATTCTCCCGGCCCGGCCCCGTCGTCCCCAGGACAAGGCGAAAGCCGAGGTCGGTGTGCAGGTGGTCGAGCGCTGGATCCTGGCGCGACTGCGCCATCAGTGCTTCTTCTCCCTCGCGGCGTTGAACCAGGCGATCGCCGATCTGCTGGTTGACATGAACGCGCGGCCGTTCAAGAAGCTCGATGGCTCCCGCCGCACGTGGTTCGAGACAATCGACCGCCCGGCGCTGATGCCGTTGCCGGCGCAGCCGTACGAGCTGGCGCAGTTCAAACCGTGTCGGGTCAACATCGACTACCACGTCGACATCGATGGGCATTACTACAGCGTGCCGCACGCGCTGGTGCGCAAGGCGGTCGAGGCGCGCATCACGGACTTCACTATCGAAATCCTGCACGCGGGGCAGCGCGTCGCCAGCCATGCGCGCTCGGACGCGCGGGGGCGCCACACCACGGTGGCCGAGCACATGCCGGCCGCGCATCGCGCCCATCTGGAATGGACACCCGGACGCTTCCTTCGCTGGGCCGCGGACATCGGGCCGGCCACCTGCCAACTGGTCGAGCATCTGCTGACGAACCGACCGCATCCGGAAATGGGCTATCGCAGCTGCCTGGGCCTGCTGTCACTGGCGCGGCAGTACGGCCACCCCCGCCTGGAAGCGGCGTGCACCCGCGCCCTGGCGATCGGGTCACGCACACGCAAGTCGGTGCTGTCGATCCTGCAGGGTGGGCTGGATCAGCAGCCCTTGCCGACGGTCGTGGCGCAGACCGACTGGGTCAGTCCGGACCACGACAACCTGCGTGGCCCGGCGTACTACCTCGAACCATCCACCACCCACTGAAAGGACACAAGCATGTTGACCCATCCCACCCTCGACCAGTTACGCGTGCTCAAGTTGGACGGCATGGCGCGTGCCCTGGAAGAACAGCGCCTGTTGCCGGCCTGCCAGGATCTCGCGTTTGAAGATCGACTCGGCTTGCTGGTGGATCGGGAGCGCAGCTGGCGTGATGGCCGGCGACTGGAACGGTTGCTGCGATCGGCCAAGCTCAAGCACGCCGAGGCCTGTCTCGAAGACGTCAGTTACAGCGGCGGCCGCGGACTCGACAAGCGTCTGGTCGCGAACCTGTCCGGTGGCGACTGGATCCGGCAAGGTCAGAGCATCCTGCTCACCGGTCCGACCGGCGTCGGCAAGACCTGGCTCGCCTGCGCGCTCGGGCAACAGGCCTGTCGCCAGGGCTTCCCGGTGCTCTACCAGCGCGTGCCGCGTTTGACAGAGACGCTGCGCATCGCGCATGCCGATGGCAGCTTCGGCCGTTTGCTCACCCAGCTGGCGCGCGTCGACGTGCTGATCCTGGACGACTGGGGCATGACCCCACTCGATCAGGCGGCACGACACGACCTGCTCGAAGTCATCGACGACCGCAGCACCAGCAAATCCACCCTGATCACCAGCCAGCTACCGATCGATCACTGGCACGCCTGGCTCAACGACCCGACCGTCGCCGATGCCATCCTCGATCGTCTTGTACACCGCTCCCATCGCATCGCGCTGAAGGGTGAGTCACGGCGAAAACCCCTCAACAAGGAGAGGACCGACGACCCATCGTGACCGAACCCGTTACAATTTAATGCACCGCACAACGATTGGCAGCATCGGTCACGATCAACCGAAACGAGCGGTCACGATCACCGAAATACGCATCCGTGGATGCTGGCCAACATCGACCGCGAGGTACTCGGCCATGCCGAGGTCGCGATCCTGGAGTGCAAGACGGCGGGCATCCACGGCTCCCGGCTGTGGAAGGACGGTGTGCCGGAGTATGTCCAGCTGCAGGTACAGCATCAGCTGGCGGTGACCGGCAAGGCTGCCGCAGATGTCGCGGTGTTACTGGGCGGTCAGGAGCTGCGCATTCACCGGATTGACCGCGACGACGCACTGATCAAACGTCTGATCGAGCTGGAGGCCCGCTTCTGGACCTACGTGATGGCCGACAAGCCGTTACCAGCCGACGGCTCCGACTCGGCGTCCAAAGCCCTGCAGGCGCTGTTTCCGGCCGACCACGGACAGACGCTCGATCTGCGCGGCGATACCGCCCTGAACACCACGTTCGCCACGTGGTGCGACACACGCCACACGATCGAGCAGCTCAGCACGATCGAGGCGCAATGCAAGGCCACCCTGCAGCAGGCGATGGGTGAGGCATCGGTAGCGAAATTCGTGACCGGTGCGGTGTCGTGGAAGAAGGCCAAGGACACGACCACGCTCGATTCGGCAGCACTGCAGAAAGCACACCCCGAGGTGTGCGTGAACTACCTCAAGTCCCGGCCCGGTAGCCGGCGTTTTGTTCAACTGGAAGGAGAATAACGTGATCGAAGGACTAGCGATTACCCCACCGATCCTGGGGCGGATAGCGATTGGCAAGGTCGTCGAGCGTAACGGTACGCGCTTGCCGGAGAAGGATGACGAGTTCACCGTGACCAGCTTGGTGCAGAACCGGGATGGCTGGGTGCTGCACCCGCTGGATGAGGCATTGCGCAAGGCGTCGACTGAGAAGAAGCTGCGCTCGATACCGGTGAAGCTGCTGTTTGCCGACCCGGATCTTAGCCTGCGTGCACAGTACGCCGCGTTCAATCGGACCACCGGGCGTCCGGTGTGCGCGGGCAATGGACAGACCTGCAAGCGTTCAACCGCTGAAGGCCTCACCTCGCATCCGTGTCCGACGCCCCAGCACTGCGCTTTCGGAGAAAGCCTGGGCTGCAAGCCCTATGGCC
>DATKUQ010000598.1:0-5525 GCA_035530495.1 Burkholderiales bacterium | reverse complement strand
ACCCATTCGCCGGAAGGTTCGAACTCCGTTGGTGAGCCGACCTGTTCGCTCATATTGTTGACTCCCTGAGCGTGGCCACCCGCTTCGTGGTTACGCGAAATGCGTCTTGAGTTGGGTTCGCGGCTAGACATGCGCTTCGATCATCGGTGCATCGTCCGAGCTCTCGACGATCGCCGACCGTTGAGACACAGACGCAGCGGCACGATCGGCCCGAATCCGGTCTGTTGGCGCGCTCATGCGTCGTTCTCGTTCGTCAGCGTCGACGGACACAGCACGCTGGCGCGCTCCAGTTCGTCGATGCGTCCGCTCGAAAGCGCGAGATCGTGCGTCAGGATGGCGCGCCCGTCCGCACCGATCTCGGGTCCGCTCCAGCGCACGGCTCCCGGCGTGCGGGACAGGCGCGGCATGATTCCAACCTGCGTCGTGTGGCCGAGCGCATCGTGCGGCACTTCGATCAGCATGTCACGCGCGCGGTAA
This sequence comes from Burkholderiales bacterium, assembly GCA_035530495.1. Taxonomy (GTDB): domain Bacteria; phylum Pseudomonadota; class Gammaproteobacteria; order Burkholderiales; family SG8-39; genus 2-12-FULL-64-23. The sequence continues at coordinate 5,048 of DATKUQ010000598.1, read as the reverse complement.
TGAGGATCCTGATAGATGTCGGCGATGGTATACACCCGCGATGTGGGAACCTCCGCGCTGCGCACCATTTCTTCGAGCGTCGCCGTATCGAACTGTCGGCTCCACTCAGCGATGATGCCGTCGAGCGCACGCATATTGGGCTTTTCGCCGCGCGATCGGATCGTGGCAAAGCGCGGATCGTCGAGCAGTTCGATGCGGTTCATCAGCCGCAGAAGCCGCTCGAAGGTAGCGTTGCTGTTGGCGGCGATCAGCACCCACCCGCCGTCCTTCGACGGATAGAGGCTGTTGGGTGCCATCGACGACAAGTTGGGTCCTTCGCGCTTTGGCACGATTCCAAGCTTCTCGTATGCCGGCACCATCGGCTCCATCTGCGAGAAGGCCGCTTCGTAGAGCGCAGCATCGACCACCTGCCCGCGACCGCTGCGAGCGCGCTCGTAGATAGCGGACATTGCGCCAAAGGCGCCGTAAACAGCGGTCAGGTAGTCCGTCGTGGCCAGCGCAACGCGGGCGGGCGGGCGGTCCGGGTCGCCGGTCATATGGCGCACGCCTCCGACGGCTTCGCAGATGGCGCCGTAGCCCGGGCGTGGTGCGTATGGGCCGGACTGGCCGTAACCGCTGATGCGCACCATCACCAGGCCGGGGTTGTCCGCGGAGAGGGTCTCGTACGCCAGCCCCAAGCGTTCAAGCACGCCGGGACGGTTGTTTTCAACCAGGATATCGGCGCGTGCGATCAGCGCGCGCGCGATGTCGCGACCTTCTTCGCTCTTCAGATCGAGGGCAATGGAGCGCTTATTGCGCAGCAACGACGCAGCGTAGAGAGAGACTTCTCCGACGTGCTGGCCCATCTGCCGCACGTTATCGCCTTCGAGCGGCTCGATCTTGATGACCTTGGCGCCGAAATCGCCCAGCAGCCGGGCACAAGCGGGGCCGGCGATGGTCGAGCATATCTCGATGACAGTAAGGCCAACGAGCGGGCCCTGTTGCGGCGCAGTCATGCGCGGGTTTCCTGCGCGGATTTGAGGCATCGGATGGCCTCGGCGCCGGACTCCTCGACGCGCTGACGCGCCAGTGCCATGTAGGTGGCGGTATCGCCGCGCTTGAGCGCAGTGTGCGCCGCTTTCCACAGACGCACCGAGCGTTGGCGCCGTGCCCTCGAAGCAAGCGCCAGTTTCGAGTAGCGCAGGGTCTGAAGCGAGAGCGCCGTAATCATGCGCGCAAGGCGTTTGTTGCCGCACAGGCGAGCGCCCAGGATGGAAAGTCGATAAATGGTCTCGGCGTACTGCCCGCCGTCATCCTCGAGTTGCGCCAATTCCGCCAAGCGCTCCATACCCACACCGAGGGTGGCCACGTATTCCCGGTTCCCGGACTCTGCCATCGTGCGCGCGGCTGTTTCGATAAGCGCCGCTCGTACCTCGAAAATCTCGCGTACCTCGTCGGTCGTGAGTTCGGTGACGACCGTGCCGCGACGGGCGAGGATGGTCGCCAGCCCTTCGCGCTCCAGAATGCGCAGGGCGTCGCGAATAGGCCCGCGGCTTACAGCAAATTCGGCGGCCAGCTCCTGCTCGACGATGCGGCTGCCCGGCGCGAGATCGCCCGCGATGATACGGTCGCCGATGGCCGCAGCGATCTGCTCCGCGACGGTGAGTGTCGGCGTGTCCTGGTCGGCGAATAGCCGAAACGCGACCGCGCCGTCCCAGCGCGCAAAGTTGTCGGTCGCTTTCTCGACGGGTTTCATAGCGCGCGAATTACTCGATGCTCATCACCACGGCGCCCTCGGCGACCAACTCGCCTTCGGCGATGAAGATTTCACGAACCGTGCCACTGGTGGACGCTTCGATCGGAATTTCCATCTTCATCGACTCGACGATGACAAGGACGTCGCCTTCGGCGACGGCGGCACCGACCGTGGTTTCGATTTTCCAGATGTTGCCCGCTACTTCAGACCGGACCAGAGCCAAGGACTACCTCCTTTGCGACGTTTCATGATATTGTTAACAATCTTACTGTTTGCAGTTTATGCGCTGCAATCGGAGGTTGTCAAGGCGTACCCGCGACGGTGGGCCGAAGCAGGCCCGATCCCGAGCCGTAGTCAAACTCGATAAGGGGTTAAACTTTTCCTATGACTTGGAAGCCGGAAATAGACGAGATCGAACGCAGAAAGCAGTTTGCCTACCGGATGGGTGGTGAAGCCGGGGTGCGGCGCCAGCACGAGAGCGGCCGCCTGACGGCCCGCGAGCGCATCGACAAGCTGGTGGATCCGGGCTCCTGGTTTGAGATCGGCGCGCTCGCAGGCAAGGGTGAATACGACAAGGAGGGCAGTCTTCTCGATGTGCGCCCCTCCAATGCAATCATCGGCACTGCGCGGATCGGCGGGCGAAAGATTTCGCTCGACGCCGACGACTACACCATTCGCGGCGGTTCCTCCGAAGCCACCATTTCCGAAAAGTGGATCTTCGCCGAGAACTACGCGCTCGAGTACCGCATCCCGCTGGTCAGACTGGTGGAGAGCGCGGGCGGCAGCGTGCGCCTAGTGGAGCAACAGGGCGGAACGAAGATCCCCGGCTACGCAAATTGGACGATGACCGGCTTGCTCGGTTACGTTCCCGTGGTCGCCGTGGCACTCGGCCCCTGTGCAGGTCTTGGCGCCATGAAGGCATGTTGCGCGCATTTTTCCGTCATGGTTAAAGGGACGAGCCAGGTATTCTCCGGCGGCCCGCCGGTCGTCGGTCGCGCCGGAATGGGCAACGAGTTAGATAAGGAGCAGCTTGGCGGCTCTGAGATGCATACACGATACTCCGGCGTGATCGATAACGAGGCGGAGAGCGAAGAACATGCTTTCGACCTCGTGCGATCCTATCTGTCCTATATGCCGAGCAGCGTATTCGAGTTGCCGCCGCGCACAGCGCCCATGGACGATCCCAGCCGGCGCGAGGAGGAACTGCTCCGCCTTATCCCGCGCGAGCGCCGCAAAGTCTACAAGGCGCGCCGCATTCTCGAACTCGTGCTGGACAAGAATTCCCTGTTTGAGATCGCGCCATATTACGGACGATCGCTTATCACCTGCCTCGCCCGCCTGGACGGTTACCCGGTAGGCGTTATCGCCAATGACCCCTATCACCTCGGCGGGGGTCTGAATCGTCCCGCGGCGGAAAAGATGGAGTCCTTCATCGATCTGTGCGATACCTTCCATCTGCCAATCATCAATTTCGTCGATCAACCAGGGACGGTCGTCGGTATCGAAGGCGAGAAGATGGGCAATGTACGCGGCTCCGTGCGCGTTGTATCGGCCATCGAGCAGAGCAAGGTCCCTTGGTGCGCGATCATCGTTCGACGCCTCTACGGCCTTGCCGGTTCGGCATACGCTCGCCTACAGGGTATCAACCTGCATTTCGCCTGGCCTTCTGCCCGCTGGGGCTCGATTCCGTTCGAAGGCGGCATCGCTGCGGCCTACCGACGCGAACTGGACGCGATGCCAGAGGGTGAACGCGGCGCACGCCTTGCTCAGCTCGAGGCGCACTACGAGCGACTCGGCTCGCCATTCCTGACGGCGGAGAAGTTTCGCGTCCCGGATATCATCGATCCGCGTGACACGCGTCGCGTGCTATGCAACTGGATCGAGGACGCCTGGCGAACGCTTCCGGAGCAGCTCGGAACGCGCGGCCGCACAATGCGGAAATAGTGGAAAAATATCGTAAGCTACCGCTCTCGCGGCCGAGGCGTCCTTGTGAGTGCGCACCATTGCCGTCTGCAATTCCACGTCCGGCATGAATCTAATCATGAATCGGTTGCCATGAAAGTAGGCCGATACAATCGCGGGCCCACGACAAAATGAAAGGATATCAATGAACCCTGTCACTGTTGCGAAGAATGATCAATCCTCTGCCGTGAAACCAGTCGCCGATGTTGACAAGGCACAGAGAGAAAAATGGACGGTGCCCGAGTTGGAATCCTTGTTTGATCTGCCATTCAATGACCTCCTGCACCGCGCACACCAGGTGCACCGGCATTACCACGACCCCAATGCGGTGCAGCTCTCGACCCTGCTCTCGATCAAGACCGGCGGCTGTTCCGAGGATTGTGGTTACTGCCCGCAATCGGCGCGCCACGACGCCGGCGTTGCAAAACAAGACCTGCTGACGCTGGAAGACGTAATGGACGCGGCCCGCGCGGCCAAAGAACAGGGCGCGAGCCGTTTCTGCATGGGCGCGGCCTGGCGCGGCCCCAAGCAAAAGGACTTGGACACGGTTGCCGAGATGGTCACGGCGGTGCGCGCGCTGGGACTGGAGACCTGTGCCACCCTCGGCATGCTGAAGGAGGGGCAGGCTGAGCAGTTGAAGCAGGCCGGGCTCGACTATTACAACCACAACCTGGATACCGCGCCCGAGTTCTACGGCGAAATCGTCACCACACGCGATTACCAAGACCGGCTGGAAACGCTGGAGAGGGTGCGCGATGCGGGGCTGCACGTCTGCTGCGGCGGCATCGTCGGCATGGGCGAATCGCGCCGGCTGCGCGCGGGTCTGGTGGCGCAGCTTGCAAACCTCGACCCCTACCCCGAATCGGTGCCCATCAACAATCTGGTGCAAGTTGAGGGCACGCCGTTGCACGGGACCGAAGCACTCGATCCCCTCGAATTCGTGCGCACCATCGCCGTGGCGCGAATCAGCATGCCGAAGGCTATGGTGCGGCTTTCCGCCGGGCGCCAGCAGATGCCAGAAGCGGTGCAGGCGCTGTGTTTTTTCGCCGGAGCAAACTCAATTTTTTATGGAGAAAAACTCCTCACCACCGGCAACCCGGAAACGGAGAAGGATCGCACCCTGCTCGCGAAGCTGGGCATGCATCCGTTCTAGTTGCATTCGCCAACCAAGCTCCTGGCAGCGTGGGTCTACGATCGCTTGGGTTTGAGCGTGCCTGATGGTGATACGCTCGCGCTTATCGACGCCGACCGCCCTTGCGTGGCATTAGGCTTACCGGAATTGACCTCCCGAAAAATGACCTGTCGTAAGGCCGACCTCAGCCGATGAACAACCGTTCGCTACTGGAGCGCA
>DATKUQ010000597.1:0-3142 GCA_035530495.1 Burkholderiales bacterium | reverse complement strand
CGCGTGAGGTTCGAGTAATGCCGATACAGCCGGTCATACTCTGGACCGATGCGCTGGTCTACCTGCTGCTGGCGGCAGTGGCGGGCTTCGTCTGGTATGTGCGCCGGCAGGAGCATCTGCGCGCACCCTGGCGGCGCGTGGTGCAGACGCCGGCGGCGATGAGTTCCCTGGTGGTTCTTGGCGTATTCATACTCATCGGCTTGCTCGATTCCGTGCATTTTCGGCTGGCGCTGCCGCCGGCGGCGGGTACGCACGCCGAACGCGGCGCATCGCAGAGTGTCGACTATGCGGTGGACGTGAAAAGCGCGCTGGACGTTTTGCTGTCGCACCTCGTGAACCGGCCCGAACGCACCTATTCCGCGCCGCTTGCCGCTTACTCCTACGCCAAGGAGACGATCGAACTGCCGGGCAAGGACGGGAAGCCGGGCAGGGAGGTGCGCGAATATCCGCGCCTGAAGTACGGCGGCGCGCAACTGCGCGATCCCGCGCGGGAGCTGAAGGCCGACGTGCTGCTTACCGCCTTTCGCGGGGTGGCGCTCGCGCTGCCGCTGTGGCTGCTCGCTTCGCTCATGCTGGTTGCGGCTTGCAGCGGCGCAGAGCGCGCGGCCTCGCGCGACTTTTGGCAGGCCGTGTGGCGGGGAACGACCGAAGTGCCCTGGCGCGCGGTCTTGCTCACGCTCGCGCTGGTATTTCTGCTGGCCATACCGATGATCCTGTTGTCGGTCCACTATCACGTGCTCGGCACCGACAAGGTCGGCCAGGACGTGCTCTATCTGTCGCTCAAGAGCGTGCGCACGGCGCTGGTGATCGGCACGCTGACCACGCTGGTGATGCTGCCGTTTTCGCTGCTGCTCGGAATCATGGCGGGCTATTTTCGCGGCGTGGTGGACGACCTGATCCAGTATGTTTACACCACCCTCAATTCGATTCCGGGCGTGCTGCTGATCGCCGCTGCGGTGCTGGTGCTGCAGGTGTACGTCGAGGCCCATCCGAACATGTTTCCCACCTCGGCGCAGCGCGCGGATTTCCGCCTGCTGTGGCTGTGCATCATCCTCGGCATCACCAGCTGGACCGGGCTATGCCGGTTGCTGCGCGGGGAGGCGCTCAAGCTGCGCGAACTCGAATACGTGCAGGCGGCGCGGGCCTTCGGCGTGTCCGACTGGCGCATCATGCTGCGCCATATCCTGCCGAATGTGATGCACATCGTGCTGATTTCCGTGGTGATGGACTTTTCCGGATTCGTGCTGGCGGAGGCGGTGCTTTCCTACATCGGCGTCGGCGTCGACCCGTCCATGATCAGCTTCGGCACCATGATCAACGCGGCGCGCCTCGAAATGGGGCGCGAGCCCATGGTATGGTGGTCGCTCGCGAGTGCGTTCTTCTTCATGCTGGCCCTGGTGCTGTCGGCCAACCTGTTCGCCGACGCGGTGCGCGATGCGTTCGACCCGCGCGTGCGCGTCGGCGCCGCGAAACTGCGCTTCGCCAAGGTCGAGCTATGAGCGCGCTGCTGCAGATCAAAGAACTCAAGACCTGGCTCGACAGCTCGGGCGGGACCGTGCGCGCCATAGACGGTGTCAGTATCGAGGTGGCGCCCGGGGAGACTTACGCCATAGTCGGAGAGTCGGGTTGCGGCAAATCCATGACCGCGCTGTCGGTGCTGCGGCTGCTGCCCGAGGCGGGGCAGATCGTCGCCGGCTCGGTCTTGCTGGGCGAAGAAGACCTGCTGTGCCTGCCAGAGGCGGCGATGCGCGGGGTGCGCGGCCGCCGCATCGCCATGATCTTCCAGGAGCCGGACAGCAGCCTGAATCCGGTGCTCACCGTCGGCCAGCAGATCGGCGAAGTACTGGAGCGGCATACGGCGCTGCGCGGCGAACCCAAGCGCAAACGGATGCTGGAACTGCTGCAGGCGGTGGGCATTCCGGATCCCGCGCGGCGCCTGACGGAGTACGCGTTCCAGCTTTCCGGCGGAATGAAGCAGCGCGTCATGATCGCGGTTGCGCTGGCGGGCGAGCCCGACCTGCTGATTGCCGACGAGCCGACGACGGCGCTCGACGTGACCATCCAGGCGCAGGTGCTCGAGCTGCTCTCCGGGCTGCAGCGCGAGAGCGGCATGGCGATACTGCTGATTACCCACGACCTGGGCGTGGTGGCGCAAATGGCGCACAAGGTCGCGGTGATGTACGCCGGCCAGATCATTGAAGTCGCAACGCGCGAGCAATTCTTCCGGGCGCCGCTGCATCCCTATTCGCGCAAGCTGTTCCAGGCACTGCCCGGCGGCGCGCGCCGCGGCGGCGAGCTGGCGGTGATCCGGGGGCAAGTGCCGCCCCTGACGACGGAATTCCACGGCTGCCGCTTCGCCGAGCGTTGCGATTCTGCCTGGGAACGCTGTCATGCCGAAGCGCCAGAATTGACGGCGTGCGGCGACGGACGTCTGGTACGCTGCCATCTGTACGAAGGCGCGACCGTGACCGGCGCGCAGGCGCGAATTGCAGCGGACCAGCCGGTCGCGCAGGACATTGCCGACGTCGCCGCGCACCCGTTTGCCGGCACGGCCCTGTTGAGCGTGCGCGATCTGAAAGTGCACTTTCCCATTCGCAAGGGCTTGTTCAGGCGCACGGTGGGGCAAGTCAAGGCAGTCGATGGCATTTCCCTGGATATCGCAGCGGGCAGAACGCTGGCCTTGGTGGGCGAATCCGGCTGCGGCAAAACCACCGCAGGCAAAGCCATGCTGCAACTGATCCGCCCCAGCGCGGGAACGGTGCAGTTCGGGGGCCGCGAATTGACCCGCTTGCATGGCCGGGGCTTGCGCGCGCACCGCGCCGATTTTCAGCTCATATTCCAGGACCCGTACGCCTCGCTCGATCCGCGCATGCGCATCACCGACATCCTCGCCGAAGGCATGCAGGCGTTGAGGGTGGCGGCCACGAGCGCCGAGCGCGCGGCGCAAATGGACGCCATGCTGGCGCAGGTCGGGCTGAACGCGGAGGCCAAGCTGCGCTATCCGCACGAGTTCTCAGGCGGGCAGCGCCAGCGCATCGCGATCGCGCGCGCGCTGGCAGTGAATCCGAAACTGATCGTCTGCGACGAGCCCACCAGCGCGCTCGACGTATCGGTGCAGGCGCAGATTCTGAATCTGCTGAAA
>DATKUQ010000596.1:0-4071 GCA_035530495.1 Burkholderiales bacterium | reverse complement strand
TCCACTGCTTACCATCGGCGCCCGTCCAAAACTGCGGCGCTACTTTCCCGTAATCACGCATTGCGCAACTCCAATTCGGGCTGCGGCGATACCGGATCCACCGCCAGCGCAGCCTCGGCCGCCGCGATCTCTTCCGGCGTGTGTTTCTTGTCGCACTCAGCCAGCCACGCCTGGGCCTGCGCTAGCCTGCGGGCATACCAAGCCTCGGTTCGACCGGAGCGAACGCCGTACAGGCCGCGCATGGAGGCTTTGGCGGACATCAGTGCGCCCTCACCGTCTTGAAAATCTCGCCGCCAGTCAGTCGCGCATAGACGCGGGCCGCTGTCCGGCTGCGAAAGGTTGTCCAGCGATTCCCGGTTGCGCTGGGGCGGAAGACGAGCCAGCAGAAAACGGTTCCGTCTTTCATGCCTGCCCATCCGGCGTGCGGTTGTGGTTGAAGTAGTCCCTTTCAGCTTGCTCATAGGCATCACGGGCGGCGTTTTCGCGCTTGAGCTGGGCGATGCCGTAGCGCGCCCACTTGACCAGCTCGAGGTCGGGGTTGAAGTCGAGGGGCGGCAGGGACTGGTCGGAGATGGCATGGTTCATGCTTGCTGCTCTTTAGCGATTGATCTGCTGCGCCTATATTTTCGGTACAGGTCTGGCCTGCGCAGCTCTAGCTGAACCTGCCTCATCTCAGGAACAATGTCCCACGCGGACACAGCCGCATCCGTGATATCGAAAAAACGGGCCACTTCGCGGGCGTTCCCGAAGAGCTTGATGATGTCGGTCTTGGTCATGGGATGCATGCTGCGCCTACAAAAAACAAAAGTCAAGATAGCTTAAAATAATTGTTGACAACCAAATTAAGCTGCCTTAAAGTCACTCCATCAGCCAACACACCACGGGAGCAGGACATGGCAAGCATCAGCACATACACCTACGACAAGCCGATCACGGTTCGGCGGGGATCGCATCAGGCCGAGCCGTGGCAGGCCGTGAAGATTGAGCTTGCCGAGCACAGCTTGAGCCTCTCCCGCGAAGAAGCCGCACAGCTCGCCGTCGATCTGCTCAATGCGGCGGAAGCGCGGAAGACTGTGATGCTGATCGAAGGGGCGGACAAGGCGGAGGGGTTGGTATGAACTTCAACAACGGAGTCATTACAACGGAGACGGACGGCGGAAAATTTATCGGGACAATCCTAGATCGCGACACGCGGGAGTGCTACTGCCGAACCGAGCGTTCGTATGGCTCGGCTGACGAGGCAAAGCTCCGCGTTTCAAACATTTGGCGCGCGTGGCTGTCGGACCGTGGCTATGCCCCGGTGATGTCATGAACCGCCCGATCGACCTCTATGCCACCGCGCAGCTCGAAGCCGACCGCGCCAAGGTCGCCGCCCTGCTCGCCAGCATCGTCCGCGCCGAGCTGGACAGCATTGCGCAGGCTTGCGATTCCGAGCGTGACCAGTGGCCGCCGCTGAAGTTCTGGGCCTTATGGCTCGGTGTCGGCCTGCCGTTTTCGCTGGCTTGCAGCTATGGCGTGTGGAAGTTCGCCGCGTGGCTTCTGCCGGTGGTTTGGGGTGCGCTGTGAGCGGGCCGGTTGATGTGCTTGCGATCGGTATCAGCGCTGCTTTGCGTAACTGCGCCGACTACCTGCGTGATGAGCAGGGACTCACGGAAGCTGCCAAACAGATCGAAGCAGTGGATGCAGCCATCGCCGAGCTGATCGAGGCGGCGAAGCGAGTCATCGCATCGGATGACGCTCATGAATCGCTGCATGCGCCAGATGGCGACGACATTGCACGCATGGTCGAGTACGCGGATGCATACAACGGACTTCGCGAAGCCCTCGCCGCCATCGGCCACACGCCATGACCTGCCGCCTGAAACTCGTCCGCTACATCGGCGCAGCGCTGCAAACGCTGGATTACATCGGCCCATTCGACCGGATTCCGGCTGGGTGGAGTTACAAGATGCGGGTTGTTAGGAGGGTATCTGCATGAGCGGGAACACACGTCTTAATCCGGTAATGGCGCAGATGCTCAAGCCATTCGCGCCAAAGCCTGTTGACGACACCAAGCGTATCGAATTGCAGGCCAAGGAAATCGAGCGTCTGCGAAAGGAGATTGAGGACATTTTTCGGCTTCCGTTTCCCGTCGATCTGAGCACCAGTAACCGGCTTGAGGATGAGCGCGAGGTGACGGCTGATCCGTCCATCGTTCGGCAGGTGATTGACCAGGTCATCGAGGACAACTTGGGCCTGATCGAGGGTCGGGTGATCGAGATGATTCGCCGGAGTAATCCGTGATGAGCGAGCTGATCATCGACGCCGAGCTGCAATCCCTGCTTGACGCCAGCCGCGCCGAACGTGAACGCCGCAATGCGCCTTATCCAAACCTGCGCCGCTACACAACAGACATTTCACCGCCGACCGCATCCGCTGCGATCACGAACCCTCCCGCGTGTACCTATGCGGATGGGGTCGGCGACCTATTACGCAACACCAATCAAACAACGAGGATTTGAACATGGCGAATCCGCGTGACGGTTCCGGCGCCACTTTCCACACGCGAGCCGGCGCTTACCGGCGACTAGCAGCGGTGTGCTGTCCCCACCAGCCGTGAGCGTAGGCCAACTGGCGGCGCAAGCAACAGCGGCGAATTAGGACAGAGGAAAGGTGCTGATCCGTTATGAGGTTTTCGTGGAGCCAGGCGAACGAAACGCACCACTGGCCAACTATTCCAACAACGCGCCGGCCGATGCCGGCAAGGAATAAATCATGCAACTCAACGAACTGATCATCCAGCGCAACAAGTACGCCTTTGACCATCAAGGCATCGAAGCGGGGGGTATTGGCGGCCGCGTTGCGTTCTCCGATCCGAATAAGCACGAGGTGACGCTGCAGCTTACTCGGACGCAGATCGACAGCATCCTCGCCATCGTCGCGGAAAGCATGGTCCAGACAACGCGGGCGCTTGCCAAGGACCTGACGGCGAACATCATCCAGCACGCGACGAAGATCCCCGCGCTGACGCTTGACGCCTAAACCCTTTCCAACAACGCGCCCGGCGAACCGGGCAAGGATCATGAAGCATGAACGCTCAACTTGAAATGAAGGACGCCGGCAGCAACCTGACCGCCGTGGCTGAATACACGCAGACGGCTGCCGCCCTGGCCGAGCTGCGCCAGAAGTTCGGCGGCCTGGTCGTGGACGTCAGCACGCCCAAGGGCCTGAAGGAAGCGAAGGCCTGCACCTACGAGCTGCGCATGCTGCGCACGGCGCTGGAAAAGAAGCGCGCCGAGCTGAAGGCGCCGATCTTGGCGCGCGGCAAGCTGCTGGACGACGAGGCCAAGCGCATCACCGCCGAGATCCGCGCGATGGAGGAACCGATCGACGTGCAGATCAAGGCCGAGGAGTCGCGCATCGAATCGGAGCGGCTGGAAAAGCTCGAAGCCGAGCGCCTGCGCGCCGAGGCGATCCAGCGGAAGATTCAGGCCATCCGTGACGTGCCGGCTTCACTGGTCGGCAAGCCTTCCGTGATCATCGCCGGACAGCTGGCCAAGCTGCGCGAGACCGTGCTCGATGAGGCTGATCTGGGCGAATATCACATTGCCGCCGATGACGCGCTGCTGGCGGCGATCGCGCGCACGGCCGAGCTGTTGGACGCGCAGAAGGATATCGAAGCCGAGCAGGCTCGCGTCCGGGCCGAGCGCGAGGAACTGGAGCGCATGCGGGCCGAGAATGCCCGGCTGCAGCGCGAGGCCGAGGAACGCGCCGAGGCTGATCGCCGCGAGCAGGATCGGCTGGCGCAGGTCGAGCGCGACCGTCTGGCGGCCATCGAGCGTGGCAAGGCGATGGAGGCGGCAGCAGCGGAGCGTGACAGGCTTGCTGCCGAGCGTGCCGAGCAGGAAGCCGCGATGCAGGCCGAACGCGAGCGCCAGGCTGCCGAGCAGCGGAAGCTGGACGAGCAGGCCGACAAGCTCAAGCGCGAACAGCGGGCGGCTAAGGAGGAGGCGGAGCGGGTGCGATTGGCTGGGTTGGGGCTGCGGGAGGCTGCGCAGGCGGTCGTTTCTGCACGGGACAATGGCGGAAACA
>DATKUQ010000595.1:0-2816 GCA_035530495.1 Burkholderiales bacterium | reverse complement strand
AAGGCGCGGATGAGGCATCTACCCTACGAAGTCGTCGCGGTGTTGTTTTTGGACAACCGGCATCGCGTGCTGGCCTATGAAGAGATGTTCCGCGGCACCATCGACGGATCGAGCGTTCACCCGCGCGAGGTGATACGCGCTGCTCTGCAGCGCAACGCGGCGGCGACGATTTTTGCGCATAACCACCCATCGGGCGTGGCCGAGCCGAGCGCTGCGGATCGCGCGATCACACACGAGTTGCGCGATGCGTTGGCGATGGTCGGTGTGCGCGTGCTTGACCATCTGGTGATTGGCGATGGCGAGCCGGTGTCGATGGCGGCGCGTGGCTTGATCTAGGTCGCACGGCGGCGCTGGGTGGCGCCGCCTTTCGGGCCGAATCGGGAGACAGTGGGGTAGGGCGAAGGGCTGGACGCGGCGGGCCGCGTGGCCGCCGATCGCTACACCGGCGGCGGAGTGCTACGTAGGGCAGGGGCGCTCTCGTTGGCGCCACGGAGTCGGCGTGGCGAGTTGCACTTGGTTTTTCATGATGGCCTTGCTCGTTGCACTTGGCGGCTGCAACGATCGGCTTTCAGCCGCGCTGCCTGATAGCGTTGCTGCACGCGACCCTTCGGTGTGGGCTCGTCTTTCCTCTTGCCTGGTTGGCCTGGAACGTCGGCACGACGGTGGTGAAGTCACGAACGTCGTTCAGCGGTGGATCGCGCTGGGACGCGCCGCCAGCGCGGGCGCGTGCTCGCCCGCGGAACGTGCGCAGCGCTGCTTTGGCGAAGACAGACTAGAGGTCGATCGGCGCGACGAGCTCCGGTCCCTGGTTGCGCGGCGATCCTACCGCCTTCGATACGGGGTAATAGGTCAACGGCGCCTCGGGCGCCTGCGTGAGGATATGCTGCGCAATCTCGGCTTCATCCGTCAGCCAATCCATCCAGGACGCGGCTGGCAAGATGACCGGCTGGCGGTCGTGAATATCGCCACTGACCTTCCCGGGCTCTCCGGTGATGATCGTGAAGGTGTGCAGCCAATCGGCCTCGTCGGTGCGCTTCCAGGCTTCCCACAAGCCAGCGAACATCACCAAGCGGCCATCAGGGTCGCGGATGAAATACGGCTGCTTTGCTCCCGCCGCGCCCGTCCACTCGAAATAGCCCGACGCGGGGACCAGACAGCGGCGCTTCTTGAACGCGGCTCGAAAGGAGGGTTTCTCGGCCACGGTCTCGACGCGTGCGTTGATCAGTTTGCTGCCGATCTTTTCATCCTTGGCCCACGAGGGGATCAGGCCCCAACGGGTGCCCTTCATGACGTAGCCGTCAACGGCATGGACGAGAATCGGCGGCTTGTGCGTAGGCGCGATGTTGTACAGCGGGTCGCGCTGGTCGAGCAGACCCTCCAGGTCGATGCCCATGTCATCGGCAGCTGCTTTGGCCTCTCGCGACAGGCTGACAGGGCCATAGATTGCATAGCGTCCGCACATGAGGCCACTCCGCGACCATAGGCTCGCATCTTATCGGTGAACTGCAGTCGTGAAGTCGAGAGCAGGCGTCCCTGCGTGTTCCGATCAAACCGACCGCTAGTTCCAGTGAATGCTGACGCCAGTGTCAGTGCTGAACGGGCTAAGGACTCAGCAGAAGCGGCGGCGACGGGCAGGAAACGACCCCGTTGTCGCCACAAAGTGGCCTTTGCTAATATCCGTGACGTCACGTAAAATAGTGGCGTGCCACCAGGAATAGCCGCCATGAATTCCAAAGCATCCGCCGTCAAGCGTGGTCGCGGTCGCCCGTGCAAGCCCGGTGCCCTTACCCCTGCGCAACGTTCTGCCGCATACCGTGCTCGTCGTGCTGCGCTTGCAGCATCTTCGCCGTCGCCGGCGCTAGTGCAGGGACTGGTTGACGCGCCGGAGCTGGTCCGAGCGTATCAGAGCGGTGTGGACGCCGGGCGCGATGAGATTACGCGTGACGTCACGGCTTTGTTCGACCATATGCGTCTCATGCGCCTGCGGCAGAAGAAGTTGACCGTCGATCAGCTCGTCGACTGGTTCTCCGCCCGGTCGGCGTAACCCTGTCCTCGACGCCCGCCTTCCCAGCCGAAGGCGAGAGCGCGTCCACCCGCTTTCACCGCAGCGCATGCATCAGACGACCGATCGGCGACGACCAGTATGATCAGCCGCAGGCCGACGTCGACCGGCAGAAACCGACCCCTATGCGCAGGTCGCAACTATGCGCAGTTGATCGTTGTGGGCGCCGGCAGCCCCTTGCGCAATGCGGTTGGGACTGGAAGCACCTGCGCATAGTTACAGCATCTGCAGGAATCGCATGAGCGCGTACGGCGTCCGATATGGACGCATCTTGATAACCGGCGCCTCCAGTTGTGCAAGCGCCTTTTCTGTCATCGCAATGTCGGCTTCGACATAACGACCGGTGGTCGTCGTGCTCTCGTGCCGAGGCCACGGGGCGATCACGTTGAACGTTACTCCAGACTGAAACAGGTGCACGGCGTCGAAAAACTATGTCCAGATCTGCGTCGACCGACCTCGTTGTACGACGCCCCACGCCTGCGTTAGCGCCGCCTCCATCCAGCTACCTAAGCATAGTTGCGACCTGCGCATAGGGGCGCTATGCAGAGCTCTGCATAGCGACCCATTGTTGTCGGTCGTGACGGTCTGCTTTGGGGGAAGCCAATTCTCCCTAGACCAACGGCGAAAACGCGGCTACACCAGCGAACCGTGATGCGGTTGCGCGCGTTTCGCAATTTTTTGCACGGCCTGCGCACTCGTTGTGCATTTAGGTCGCACGACCCAGCCGCCGCCACAAGCTGACAACCGCGAAGTC
>DATKUQ010000594.1:0-2474 GCA_035530495.1 Burkholderiales bacterium | reverse complement strand
GCAATTGTCGCCGAATTTCCGCGGCAAATCGCTGGCGCAGGGCCTGCCGGCTTCCCCGGGCGCGGCATCCGGCAAGATCGTGTTCGATGCGAACACGGCCGAGGCGCGCGGCAATGCCGGCGAGAAAGTCATTCTGGTGCGCGAGGAGACCAAGCCGGACGACATCCACGGTTTTTTCCGCGCGCAGGGTATCCTCACCAGCCGCGGCGGCAAGACTTCTCATGCCGCGGTGGTGGCGCGTGGCATGGGCAAGCCCTGCGTTTCCGGCTGTGAGCAGATCGTGATCGACGACAAGGCGCGCAACGCCGTCATCGGCGATACCACGCTGCACGAGGGCGACGTGATCACCATCGACGGCGGCACCGGCCATGTCTACGCCGGCGAGGTGCCGACGGTGGAGGCGGAATTCTCCGAAGAAATGGCAACCTTGCTCGCCTGGGCGGACGAGGTGGCCACGCTGAAGGTGATGGCCAACGCCGACACGCCCGAGGACGCGACGCGCGCGCGCGAGTTCGGCGCCAGGGGCATAGGATTGGTGCGCACCGAGCGCATGTTCAACAGCACTGATCGCCTGCCCATCATGCAGGAAATGATTTTGGCCGAGACGGTCGAGGACCGCACGGCGGCGCTCGACCGACTGCTGCCGATACAGCGCGCGGATTTCAAGGGAATCTTCAAGGCGATGAAGGGGCTGCCGGTGACCATACGCCTGCTCGACCCGCCGATGCACGAGTTCCTTCCGACTGCGGCGCAGCTCGAACTGGAAATCGCCCAGCTGCACCATTTGCGCGACACGATAAGCGGCCTGGAGGAGTTGCCTGGCACGCTGAAGCTGCTCAATCCCCGGCTGTACCAGCAATATGCCGACGGCCTGACCAAGCTCATGGGCGGCCTCAGTACCTTCAAGGAATCACATCTGGAAAACGATGTGATAGAGAAGAAGGAAGTGACCCTGAAGAAAGTGCGCGCGCTGGCCGAGGTCAATCCGATGCTGGGACACCGCGGCGTGCGCCTGGGCATCACTTATCCCGAGATCTATACGATGCAGATCCAGGCGATCCTCGAAGCGGCCGCGCTGTGCGCGCGCGAAGGCATTGAAATCTATCCCGAGATCATGGTGCCCCAGGTCGCTACGGTGGAGGAGATGATGCGCATCCACGGCATGGTGCAGCGTATCCACAAGGTGGTCGAACTCACCCACGGCATCAGCGTCAAATTCAAATTCGGCTCCATGCTGGAGGTAGTGCGCGGTTGTCTGCGCGCCGGTCGCATGGCCCAGGATGCCGAGTTTTTCTCCTTTGGCACCAACGACCTGACCCAGGCGACGTTCTCGTTCAGCCGCGAGGATGCGGAAAACAAGTTCCTGCCGGCCTACAACGAAACCGGCATCCTGCAGGACAATCCGTTCGAGGTGCTGGATATCAAGGGCGTGGGGCAGTTGATGAAAATGGCGGTGGAGAGCGGCCGCCAGACCCGGCCGGACCTCAAGGTAGGCATCTGCGGCGAGCACGGCGGCGACCCGGCATCGATCCATTTCTGCCACAGCATCGCGATCGACTACGTATCCTGCTCCGGTCCGCGCGTGCCGATCGCACGCCTGGCGGCAGCGCAGGCGAAGCTGACGGAGGGAAGTTACAGCAACGGCTTGAAGTAAGACTCCGGTTGGACTGGGTGCGCATGGCCTGGTTCGTCTACCTGATCGAATGCCGGGACGGGAGCATCTATACCGGGATCGCCGTGGATGTCGCTGCGCGTTACGCCGCGCACCGCAGCGGCAAGGGTGCGCGTTACACACGCTCGCATCCGCCGCGGCGCCTGCTCGCGACGATCGAGTACGCCGATCGATCGGCTGCATCCAAGGCGGAGTACCGGATCAAACAGCTGTCGCCGCGCGAAAAGCGCGAATTCGGCCGACTGCACAAGGTCGGATGAAACATGCGTGACGCAGTAGTGGGCGTGTTGGAAATCTCCAATACCGTAGCTATCCCGGCTAGGGAAATCGAGATCACCGCGGTGCGCGCCCAGGGAGCGGGCGGGCAGAACGTCAACAAGGTCGCGAGTGCGATCCACCTGCGTTTCGACATCCGCGCTTCCTCGCTCCCGGACCCATACAAGGAGCGTCTGTTCAGGCTGCACGATCAGCGCGTCACCAAGGACGGCGTAATCGTAATCAAGGCACAGCAGCACCGCAGCCAGGAATTGAACCGGGAAGAAGCGCTGCAGCGGCTGCGCGAATTGATACGCAGTGTCGCCGTGCCCCGCAAAAGACGCAAACCGACCAAACCCACGCGGAGTTCGCAGAAAAAGCGCCTCGACAGCAAGACCCGGCGCGGCGCGGTCAAGCTCAACCGGGCCAGGGTCAAGGAGAGTGGCTAAGAACCCGTTGCAAAAGGAATTTTGCAACGGGCCAATATAGTCTCTTATCAGTCAAGAGTTGACGGAAATGGCACAGATTTCGATAAATGGCGACGATG
>DATKUQ010000593.1:0-2292 GCA_035530495.1 Burkholderiales bacterium | reverse complement strand
AGGAGCCAGCGCGGCGCGCTCACCGCCTCCTGCGGATTCATGCCGAATGAGGCATAGCGCGTGAACACCGCGCTCTGGCTCTGCGGCTGGCCGTCGCCACCCATGTTGCCATAGACCATGCTGCGGCCGTCGTCGAACAGTGCCAGCGCGGGATTGAGCGTATGGAAGGGCTTGCGCAGCGGCCGCAGCGCGTTGAGCGCATGCTCGTCGAGTGAAAAGCTGCAGCCGCGGTTCTGCCAGACGATGCCGCTGTCCTTTAGCACCACGCCGCTGCCGTACTCGTGATAAGTGCTCTGGATGAACGTGACCGCGCGCCCTTCGCCGTCGATCACGCCCATCCAGACGGTATCGGCCCGGCCTTTGCCCGCCCCCCAGGGCGCAGCCCGTGCGCGGTCGATATTGGCGGCGAGCGCGCGCACCCGGGCCGGATCGAGGAAACTCTGCGCGTCGACTTTCATGTAGAGCGGGTCGGTAATGTAGCGGTCGCGAATGGCAAACGCTTGTTTTGTGGCTTCGACGCAGAGATGCACGTAATCGGCGCCCGACGGATCGACCTTGCCGATTTCGAGCACATCGAGGATGCCGAGGATCAGCAGCGACACCAGTCCCTGCGTCGGCGGCGTCATGTTGTACAGGGTGCCGAGCGAGTGTTTCAGCGCGAGTGGCGTGCGCCACTGCGCCTGATGGCTTTGCAGATCGGCGAGGGCGAGCGGGCTGTCGGCCAGGGCCAAGTCGTGCGCGAGCGACTCGGCCAGTTCGCCGCGGTAAAAATCATCCAAGCCCGCGCGCGCGAGCTGCCGCAAAGTCGCGCCCAGGCGCTGCTGCAGGAACACGCTGCCGATTTTCGGCGGCGCGCCGTCGACCAGGTAGGTTTCATCGAAACCGTGCACGCCTTGCAGGCCAGCGAGCTTTGCCGCTGTGGTCGCGTTCTGGCTGCGGGTGACGGCGATGCCGTGCTCGGCATAATGAATGGCGTCGGCGAACAACCGGTCCAGCGGCAGCTTGCCGCCGAGCTCGTTCCTGCTGAATTCGTGCGCTGCGTTCCAGCCGGAAACGGTTCCGGCTACGGTATTGGCGGCGACGCCGCCGCGAAAGGGTATGCTTTTGGTGATACCGCGCCCGGCGTACCAGGCAATGGAGGCGGCTGCCGCAGCTGCGCCGCAGGCGTCAATGGCGCGCGGCGCCTGTCCGGGCACGTGAATCAGCCAAAAAGCGTCGCCGCCGATCGAGTTCATATGCGGATAGACCACGGCGATATTTGCCGCGGCGGCGATCATCGCCTCGACTGCATTACCGCCTTCGCGCAACACCGCCAATGCCGCCTGGGCAGCGAGCGCGTGCGGCGCGACGGCTATGCCGCGGCTGCCACGAAGGGAGTTGAACACGGGAAATCCAATGCTAACGCAAATCCGGCGATTCTACAGGAAGACCTTGGTTCCCAGGGCCATGACCAATACCTGCTGGATTCGGGAGATGACGGCCCGGTCTTTCGGCAGACCGCACCATGTTGGTGCGGTCTGCGCCCGCTTGCACCAAATGCGGGCGATGCGGCCGATGTTCACAATCCGACTTTGCTTATGGCACAATGCGATGCTTGGATTTCGCCGGATGGCATGTTTTCTGCTCTAGTACCCCCGTTTCCCGCAATTCTATTGTCATTAACCGCTTCTTGAGGAGATTTTAAATGGCTATGTCCCCGGCCGACGTTTTGAAACAGATCAAGGACAAGGAAGTAAAGTTCGTCGACTTGCGCTTCACCGATACACGTGGCAAGGAACAGCATGTTTCGGTTCCCGCCAAACAGTTCACCATGGACAAGTTCGATGAGGGTCATTTCTTCGACGGCTCGTCCATCGCCGGCTGGAAAGGCATCGAAGCCTCTGACATGCTGCTCATACCCGACGCCGATACCGCGCGCCTGGATCCGTTTACTGACGAAACCATGCTCAACATTACCTGCGATGTCGTGGAGCCCGCCGATCACAAAGGCTATGACCGCGACCCGCGCTCGCTGGCCAAACGCGCAGAGGCCTACCTCAAGTCCACCGGACTGGGCGACACCGCCTACTTCGGCCCCGAGCCCGAATTCTTCGTATTCGATTCCGTGACTTGGAATGTGGACATGTCCGGCTGCTTCGTAAAAATCGATTCGGAAGAGGCGCCCTGGTCCACCGGCAAGGAGTATGAAGGCGGCAATATGGCGCATCGCGCCCCGGTGAAAGGCGGTTACTTTCCCGTGCCGCCCGCCGATTCTCTGCAGGATATCCGCAATGCCATGTGCCTGGCGATGGA
>DATKUQ010000592.1:0-4657 GCA_035530495.1 Burkholderiales bacterium | reverse complement strand
GGCGAAGTCGCGGCGATGTTGGAAAAGCGCGGGCTCAGTTACCTGCGCCGCAGTGAAAACCGCGAGCTGCCGACCGACTGCCGCGTGCTGCTCGGCGACAGCATGGGGGAAATGGTGGCCTATTATGCCGCCTGCGACCTGGCCTTTATCGGCGGCAGCCTGTTGCCCTACGGCGGGCAGAACCTGATCGAGGCCTGCGCCGTGGGCCGGCCGCTGTTGTTCGGACCCCATATGCACAATTTCGCCGAAGCTTCGAGGCTGGCGCTGGAGGCCGGCGCCGCAGCCGAGGTGGCCGATGCGGTTATGCTGGGGGAGCGGGCGGGTCAGTTGCTTTCGGACCCGGCGGCCCTCAAGCGCATGGCGCAGGCGGCGCTGGCGTTCAGCCGCGCGCACCGAGGCGCCACGGCACGCAGTCTGGCGATCTGCAAACGTCTGCTGCGGGAGCGCTAAGAGCCTATTGCGGAATTGCGCAAACGGTCCCCAATCTAGGGGGACCGTCGTGGAGCGAGATTCCCTTAGCTGGTGCCTAACAGTCGGTTGACCGTTTCCAGGTCTTTCTCGGTCAGCGTACCCGCTGCGGCTTTGAGTTTGAGCCCGTTCAGCAGCGTGTTGTAGCGCGCCTGGGCCAGGTCGCGCATGGTCGAGAACAACTGCTGCTGCGCGTTCAACACGTCGATCTCGATGCGCACGCCCACCCGGTAGCCCAGTTCGTTCGAATCCAGCGCGCTCTGGCTCGAGACCAGCGCCGCCTCCAGTGCTTTTACCTGAGCGATGCCGTTGGTGACGCCCAGATAGGCCTGGTGTGCCGCAAGCGCGGCGCTGCGGCGCGCGTTCTCCAGGTCATGACGCGCCTTCTCCTGGTTTGCGATGGCCTGCCGCACCAGCGAGTTGATTCCGCCGCCGGAATACAGAGGAATCGAGAGTTGCAGACCGATCGAGCGATCAATGCTGTCCGTCGAATAACTCGCGGGGCCGCTGGTGAATATGGACGCGGAGTTCTTGCTGAAATTGCCCACCATGTTGATCGTAGGATAGTGGCCGGCGCGGCCGCGTTCGACTTCTCTCGATGCAATCGCCAGCGCCGCTTGCTGTGCGCGCACCGCGAAATTCTCGTCTTCGGCGCGGCTTATCCACTGCTCCATCGCGTTGGGCTGCGGCGGGCTGAGATGGACCGCATGCCGGAGCGGGGTCAGCCGCTCCGGAAACTTGCCGATGATCTGCTGCAGCGTGCTTTTCTTGATCTCGAGGTCGCTTTGCGCCGCGATTTCCTGGCTGACGGCAAGGTCGAAACGCGCCTGCGCCTCGTGCGTGTCGGTGATGGTGGCAGTGCCTACCTCGAAATTGCGCTTGGCCTGCGCCAGTTGCTCGGAGATCGCGGCCTTCTGCGCCTGGATGAAGGCCAGGCTGTCCTGTGATGCGAGCACATCGAAATAAGCCTGGGCGACGCGCAGGATCAAATCCTGGGTCGCCTGGCCGAAGACGGCTTCGGTCTCGGCCACCTTGAAGCCCGCTTCCTTGTACTCCATCATGGCTTGCCAGTTGAACAAAGGCTGCGTCAGCGTTACACCGTAGGTGTTGGTGTTGCCGTCGCGCGTCGAGGGCGGCAGCGTGGTGCTGCGGAACGTCATGCCGATGTAGTTCATCTGCGTGGACGCGTTGGCGACGACCTTCGGCAGCATTTGAGCCATACCCTGCGGCAGGCTTTCGCGGCCAGCGTCGCGCGCGGCCCGCGCCGAGGCATAAACCGGATCGTTGGCGCGCGCCTCGCGGTAGGTCTGGACCAGATCAGCCGCAAACAGCGGTTGGCTGAATACAAGAATACCCAGTAACAGCGCGTGTCGTCTCACGGCGGACTCAATATCTGGGCATGTTGGGCTCGACTTGGTCGGCCCAGGCACTGACCCCGCCCTGCAGGTTGTACAGATTGGAAAAGCCCTTGCGCTCCAGGAACAAGCCCACCTGGAAGCTGCGCACGCCGTGATGGCAGATCACCACGGTATCGGTCCCCGGATCCAGGTCCTGCGCGCGTGCCGGGATGGTATTCATCGGCGCCAGCATCGACCCTTCGATGCGGCAGGTGCGGAATTCCCAGGGCTCGCGCACGTCGAGCAGTACCGGCGGCTTGCGCGCGCGATCGGCCAGCCATTGCTTCAGCAGCTGCGGCGTGATCTGCGTCATGATCAGAAGCTGAAGCGCTCGCCCGCGAGCGCGTTGCTGAGCGGCGCGATGCGCGTTTCCAGCAGGTCGATGGAGCTATAAACCCCTTCGCCGGTGCAGGTAATCAAGCGTGCTGCCATTACCGGCGGATCGCCGACCACGGCGAACAGGCGTGCGCCGGTTTTCATCTGCTGCAACAGTTGCTGCGGCAGCACCGGGGTCGATCCGGTGAGCACGATGACGTCGTAGGGCGCGTGCTTGGTCCAGCCGCGCGCCGCGTCGCCGAGTTCAACGGTCACATTGGCCACGCCGGCGCCGTTGAGCTTGGCCTCGGCCGATGCTTTGAGGTCCGGCTGGATTTCCACGCTGTACACATGCTGCGCGCGGCGCGCGAGCAGCGCCGTGAAATAGCCGGAACCGGTGCCGACTTCCAGCACCTGATCGGTCGGTTTCACCGCCAGTTCCTGCAACACGCGCGCCTCCAGCTTGGGTGGCCACATGTGCTCGCCCAAGCCGATGGGGATTTCCATGTCGGAGAAGGCGAGCATGCGGTAGGCGGCAGGTACGAAATCCTCGCGCTTTACCGCGTAGAGCAGATCCAGTACGTTCTGGTCCAGCACCTCCCACGGGCGGATTTGGTGTTCGATCATATTCAAACGGGCTTGTTCGACGTTCATGGCAGCTCGACTCATGCAGGTTATTTGGTGAGCGCAAATTCTACCATCGTTTGCAACCCTTCCTTGTGCCCCATGTCACATGGGTGGACCGCCGAGGCAGGCGGGGTGGCAGTGCCCCGGCGAGCGCCGCCGATTGCAAAGCCTGGGCGATTGCGGTACCTTGGCTGCCTGACGTTAGGGGTCCTGCGTGCCGGTTCCGAACCTGTGGCGCGGGTGAGAGAGTCCCTTAGAACCTGATGCGGATAATGCCGCCGCAGGGAAGCGTGAGCAGACCTTCCTCCTGCCTTCGCTCCTGCGGCCACTAGGAGCAAATTATGAACGCGAACCCGAAATTTATCGCTGCCACCGCGCACGTCGACGATGCCGCAGTGCAGCCGCTGCCGAACTCGCGCAAGGTGTATGTGGAGGGCAGCCGGCCCGACATCCGCGTGCCGATGCGCGAGATCAGCCAGGCGGACACGCCGGCGTCCTTCGGCGCCGAAAAGAATCCACCCATCTACGCCTATGACACCTCGGGCCCCTATACCGATCCGGAAGTAAAAATCGACATCCGCAACGGCCTCGCGCCGCTGCGCGCCAAGTGGATAGAAGAGCGCTGCGACACCGACGAACTCGCCGGGCCGACGTCGAAGTTCGGCGTCCAGCGCCTGCTCGACCCCAAGCTCGCCGAGCTGCGCTTCAACCTGCAGCGCAAGCCGCGCCGCGCCAAGTCCGGCATGAACGTGTCGCAGATGCATTACGCGCGCCGCGGCCTGGTGACGCCGGAAATGGAATACATCGCCATCCGCGAGAACCTGCAGCGCCGCCAATACCTGGAAAACCTGCGCGCCTCGGGGCCGCAGGGCGCCAAGCTCGCGGAGTTGATGGGGCGCCAGCACCCGGGCCAGTCCTTCGGCGCGGCGATCCCCGCTGAGATCACGCCGGAATTCGTGCGCGAAGAAGTGGCGCGCGGTCGCGCCATCATCCCGGCCAACATCAACCATCCGGAATCGGAGCCGATGATCATCGGGCGCAACTTCCTGGTGAAAATCAACGCCAACATCGGCAATTCGGCCCTGGGTTCGTCCATCGGCGAGGAAGTCGAGAAAATGACCTGGTCGATCCGCTGGGGCGGCGACACGGTGATGGATCTCTCGACCGGGAAGGACATCCATGAAACCCGGGAATGGATCATCCGCAATGCGCCCGTGCCGATCGGCACCGTGCCCATCTACCAGGCGCTGGAGAAGGTCGACGGCAAGGCCGAAGAACTCAGCTGGGACATTTTCCGCGACACCCTGATCGAGCAGGCCGAACAGGGCGTGGACTATTTCACCATCCACGCCGGGGTGCTGCTGCGCTACGTGCCGCTGACCGCCAAGCGCATGACCGGGATCGTCAGCCGCGGCGGCTCGATCATGGCCAAGTGGTGCCTGGCGCACCACAAGGAGAGCTTCCTCTATACGCACTTCGAAGACATCTGCGACATCATGAAGGCCTATGACGTCGCCTTTTCGCTGGGCGACGGCCTGCGCCCGGGTTCGATCTACGACGCCAACGACGAGGCGCAGCTGGGCGAACTGAAAACGCTGGGCGAACTGACCGACATCGCCTGGAAGCACGACGTGCAGGTCATGATCGAAGGCCCGGGCCACGTGCCCATGCACATGATCAAGGAGAACATGGACCTGCAGTTGCGCGACTGCAAGGAGGCGCCGTTCTACACCCTCGGACCCCTCACCACCGACATTGCGCCGGGCTACGACCACATCACCAGCGCGATCGGCGCGGCGATGATCGGCTGGTACGGCACCGCGATGCTGTGCTACGTGACACCCAAGGAG
>DATKUQ010000591.1:0-2366 GCA_035530495.1 Burkholderiales bacterium | reverse complement strand
GCGCGCGGCTGCGACAATTCCCGCACCAGCCGCGCCAGAGCACGACCCGGCGCGAGATCGAGTTTCAGCACAGCCGCGCCCTTTTCCTCGATTTCGTCGCGCAGGTGTGCGGACAGGGCGTAGATCGAACCACCTTCGACTCCGGTCGCAGTGACCATGAATTCGCCCTGCTGGCGTGATTCGACACCATCGGGTCCGGTATGGGCAAGAACCACCGGCTTGACCGGGTGGCCCGCGTAGCGCATGCGAAAATACTCGCTCCAGCCGACGTCGAAACCACAGTTGGCGGGCCGCAACGGCGCCACGCGAACTCCGCGCGCGGCGAGCAGCGGCAACCAGGCGCCGTCTGAACCCAGCCGCGCCCAGCTCCCGCCGCCCAGCGCCAGCACGACGGCGTTGGGACACACGGTGTGGTAACCCTGCGCGGCAGCAAAATGCAGCGCCCCGCCTCCGTCCCAAGCACACCAGCGGTGGCGTATGTGGAATTTCACGCCCGCGGCGCGCAGCCGGTGCAGCCATGCGCGCAGCAGGGGGGCGGCTTTCATACCCGCGGGGAACACCCGGCCGGAACTGCCGGCGAAGGTTTCCACGCCGAGTTCGCGCGCCCAGGCGCGCAGCGCGTCAGGGCCAAAGCCTGCGAGCAAAGGCTCGAGATTCGCCCGGCGCGCGCCGTAGCGGGAGAGAAAGGCATCCGGCGGCTCCGTATGCGTAAGGTTCAGGCCGCCCTTGCCGGCCATCAGGAACTTGCGCCCGACCGAGGGCATGGCATCGTAGACATCGACCTGCGCACCGGCGTTGCTCGCAGCTTCCGCCGCCATGAGCCCGGCCGGCCCGCCGCCGACGATCGCGACCGAACTGCGCGCAAGCGGCCGCACGCTCAGTGCAGATCGAGCGCGTGGCGCTTGAGCGCGCGCAGCGGCACCAGCTGCAGCACGTTCTCGTGCGTGGCCTCGAGCACGACCTTGGGCGCCCTGCCCGCCTCCCAGGCCTCGATCCAGCGCAGCACGTGCAGACACCAGCGGTCGCCCGGCTTGAGTCCGTGGAAGCGCATCTCTGGACGCGGCGTGGAGAGATCGTTGCCTTTCGCGCGCGAGAATTCGAGAAACTCCTCGGTCACCTTGACGCAGACCAGGTGCGCCACGCCCTCCGCGCCGCGCGTGGCACAGCAGCCGTCGCGAAAGAAGCCGGTCAGCGGGTCGTAGCCGCAGGCGAGCAAGGACCCGCCGAGGACGTTTTTTTCCTGAGGTAGCGCGGTGCTCATGGCCGCGATTCTAACGCGGGCCGGCGCCACACGGTACGTCCACATGGATGCCGGCGCAGCTTCGCGGGCTGTGCGAACCGGGATCGGCGAGCCGGGCAGGTCCCCGCTCGATTGCAGCGAGATGGGCGTTATGGCGCTGCGGAAACCCGATTGCGCGGGGTTCGCGTCACTCGACCTGACCACGAACAGCTGGATGTCGGCCGGCTTCAGCGTTCGCGTGATGGTTGCGGAACCACCGGCCTTGATGTCCTCGTAGGTGCAGTTCTCGATGTAATTCAGGCGCCTTATAACCGCGGTCCAGGGTCGTTGGCCGCAGAGTCATCTAGGCGAGAAGCAACATCTGCTGATTGCGCCAAATCAATCTTCGACGGCGCGGGATCGGCCCGGCCCTGAATGTCCTTGAGTCAATAGCCCGCATGTGCTAGCGTCTAGTCCAATGATTTATAACGATTTGACAAAATTTTACAATTTGGCTTGCCAGATGCGGCACCGAGGCCGCTCTGGTGGGCAAACACAATCCCGGCATTTTTTCGCACCATGGAAGGCCTTTGCCGGGCCATCGCCGTCTGCGCAAGCAACGGTGCCAACTTGTGGTATCCATGAAAGGAGTAAGGAGATGAAATCGCTGGAACATGCCGTAATAATGAACGACGCCGACACCGCAAGCGTCATGGAGCAGCCATTGCCGGGAAATCGGATGGCAGAAGAGCGCCTGCCATTCACCGTAAGAGTCGTTCGCGATGATAAAGCACTGCGCAAGGCGATCGCCATCCGCCAAGCGGCCTATTCGCGCCACGTCCCGGAGTTCGCGGCAACGCTGGGTTCACCGGAACCTAACGACCACGATCAAGGCTCGCTAGTACTGCTGGCGGAGTCCAGGATGGACGGATCCCCAGTGGGAACGATGCGGATCCAGACCAACCGCTTCAGGGATCTCGCCATCGAGCGTTCGGCCAAGCTCCCGGCGTGGCTCAAGGGAAGAAGTTTGGCCGAGGCAACCAGACTCGGCGTTGCGCAGGGCGGCTCCGGACGCGTCGTCAAAATCGTACTCTGCAAGGCGTTCTACCTCTACTGCCTGGCCACGCATATAGAGTGGATGGTCATC
>DATKUQ010000590.1:0-6510 GCA_035530495.1 Burkholderiales bacterium | reverse complement strand
TCGGGAGTGTCGATTTTCCGCATCGACTCGATGATCCCGCAGTCGTCGCACCTGTAGGTGTACGCGTGAGGTGTCGCTAATCGCGGCGCCGCGACCGCCTTAGGCGGCAGCGGCGCCCCGAACGCGCCGTTGAAGACCTGGGAGGAGGTTGCCAGGGAGGCGATTGCGACGCCGCTGACCAGGATCGCGGCAAACCCTCCGACCAGCAGCGGCCGGCGCAGAAAATTGTGCTGTTGAGTTTTCATTTCGGCCTTCCTCAGTGTCCCGAAACCGCGCGCATCAGCGACATGGTCGGAGGAACTCGATTCGTCTGCCGATTGTGCCTTGCGCCTGCGGCACTTTCAGTGCGCTAGCGCGCATAAGGCCAAAGTTCAGGGCATGGCGGACTCCGATCACGTTTTGACGGCCGCCTCAAACCTGCCGGGCGCGCAAAAAAAGCCCGGAACAGGTTTGCCGTTCCGGGCCAAGTGATTCAGGTGCCCGCCAAAGGAGGAGGAGGAGGACGAACACCTGTAGACATCATGCCTCAGCGCGCTGGTCGCCTCTGTACGCTGGCGCACATAGGCCGCGAATTTCCGAGACATGACCGGCGGTGCCGCTTTGCCCTTTCCGAATGTGACTTATGTGTGCTAGCGCACATACAGCCGCGGTAGACGCGCGGACACTACCGAAAGCAAGGGAACCCTATCCATTTCCCTGATCAGTCCGGCTTTGCGGCTCCTCCCGCGGTTCTCGCCGAGCGCGTTCCCTCCGGGTCGATTCCGTATTCCGCGTCGCACGGGGAGGTGGCATAGGTCTGCGCACTGTTCAGGATCTGCCGCCATCCATCGAAGGCGGATTCAGCCGGCGCCGGCGACGATCGGATCCTCGTCACGCACCAAGCCTGGATCGCGGTGGTCAAGTTGTTTGCTCGTCCTGCAAGGAACAAGATGAACCCCAGCCGATCTTCTCGTTTGAAATCGCCAGCCAAAACGCCTACCGGTATCGCCGGTTTCGATGAGATCACCGGCGGCGGTTTGCCGTGCGGCCGCACCACGCTGCTGGTGGGCGGGCCGGGCTCGGGCAAGACCGTGCTCGCGCTGCAATTCCTCGCGCACGGCGCCGGGGAGCGCAAGGAGCCAGGCATCTTCGTCGCATTTGAAGAATCCTCGAAGCGCATCGTGGCCAATGCCGAAAGCTTCGGCTGGAAGCTCTCCGAACTTCAGCGCAAGAAAAAGTTGTACTTCATGGACGCCCAGCCGCTGCCCGACCTGGTTCAGTCGGGCGATTTCGATCTCGGCGGCATGCTGGCGGCGCTCGAAGTCAAAGCCCGGGAAATGGGCGCGCGGCGCATCGTGTTCGACGCCCTGGACGTCGTATTGGCCCTGCTGCCTGACTTGGCGGCGGAACGACGCGAGATCTACCGGCTGCATGCGTGGTTATTGGCGCGCGAACTGACCGGCATCATCACGCTGAAGTCCGGGGCGGATGAAACCTACTCGATCAGCCAGCAGCCGTTCGGTTTCATGCAGTTCATGGTGGACTGCGCCGTGATCCTCAACCACAGCGTGGTGCTGGGCGTGTCGCAGCGCAGTCTGCGCGTGCAGAAGTATCGCGGCTCCGGCTTCGATGAAGATGAATCGTCGTTCCTGATCGGCAGCCAGGGATTGGAGGTCGCCGTGGCGTACATGCTGAGCCGCGCCGACCTCAAAATCAGCAAGGGACGCGTCACCAGCGGCGTGAACCGGCTCGATACCATGCTCGGCGGCGGCTACTTCCGCGGCGCGAGCGTGCTGATTACCGGCTACTCCGGTACTGCCAAGACCACCTTCTGCGGCGCTTTCGCCGAGGCGGCCTGCGGGCGCGGCGAGCGCACGCTGTTCGTCTGTTTCGATACCAATAGTATCGAGGTGATTCGAAACTTGACTTCGGTGGGCATACGGCTGGATCGCTACGTGAAGAACGGACGCTTGCGCATGGTCTCGGCGCGCACCATCACCGGCAGCGCCGAGACCTACCTGGTGCGCATCAAGGCACTGGCGCAGCAGCATGGCGCCCGTTGCGTGGTGATCGATCCGGTGTCCGCATGGTCGAAATCCGGCAACGACTTGACCGCATACAGCGTGACGGACCGCTTGATCGACTGGTCCAAGGGCGCCGGGATAACGTTACTCTGCACCAGCCTGCTCGACGAGATGTCCGGCCAGGTCGAGGGCGGCTCACCGCTGCAGATCTCGACGCTGGTGGACACCTGGATCCACCTCAATTACCTGATACAGGCGGGCGAGCGCAACCGCGGCCTGTCCATCGTCAAGTCCCGCGGCACGGCGCATTCGAACCAGGTGCGCGAACTGATCCTGAGCGACACGGGCGTGACTCTGGCGGACACCTACACCGCAGGCGGCGAGGTGCTGATGGGCACGCTGCGCTGGGAAAAGGAACGCGCCGAGCGGGCCCAGCATGAAGCCGCCGAAGTCGCCGCCAAGCTGAAGCGCGTCAGGCTCGACGCCGAGGAGGCCGAGCTCGAGGTGCGCCTGAAGTCGCTGCAGACCGAACTCGTGGCGAAGCAGGTGGAGAAGGCCTTGCTGGTGCGCACCACGCAAAGCGACAAGGGCGAGTTGTCGCGCGGCCGCACGCAGATGAAGGAATTGCGCGGGGCCGATGCAGCGATTCCAGGACGAAAAGTGGGCACGTCATGAGCCGGCGCGCCGTGTTCAAGTTCCGGCTTTATGTCGCAGGCGACGCGCTGAACTCCGCGCAGGCAATTGCCAACCTCAGCGCATTCTGCCGGGAGCATCTGCCCGATCGGCACAAAATCGAGGTTGTGGACGTGTTTCGCGAACCGAAGCGCGCGCTTGCAGAAAGCATTCTCATGACACCAACTCTAGTCGTACACACGCCGCCCCCCGTCCGAAGGATCGTCGGCACGCTCAGTCATGCGCTGACCCTGTTGCTGGCTTTGGGTCTGAATACCGCCAGTCCATGAAACCGGTGCAATCACCGCCTCCACCGAACGCGAATGAGGAAATCACTGCGTTAATCGAGACGCTGCATCAGACCGGGCAACGCCTGGAGGAACTGACCGCGGGCGAGGTTGATGCGGTGGCAGACCGCGACGGCCGCCCGTTTATGCTGCGGCACGCCCAGGAACAGTTGCGCGTCAGCGAGGCTGCGAAGCAGGCGGCCATCCTCGATGCACTACCCGCAAATATCGCCTTGCTCGATACCCAGGGACGCATCATCTCTGTTAACAAGGCATGGCAACGATTTGCCGATGCGAACGGGATCCAAGCTGCGGAATACGGGATCGGCCTCAATTACCTCGAAATCTGCGAGCGCGCGCAGGGCGATGACGCAGCCGAGGCGCAGCAGGCGGCCGCAGGCATTCGATCGGTATTGACTGGCGCGGAAACGGGCTTTTCGCTCGAATACCCCTGCCATTCGCCCACGGAACAGCGCTGGTTCCTCATGACCGTGACACCCCTGACTGATGACCATCCGAATGGCGTCGTCGTCATGCACCTGAACATCATCGAGCGCAAGCGTGCCGAGGACGCGTTGCGCGAGAGCGAGGCGCGCTTTCGCACCCTGAGCGCGATGTCTTCCGACTTCTACTGGGAGAGCGACGCCGAGCACCGACTCACGGCGCGCAGATCGGCGAGCAAGAAACTGAGCATGGTCTCGGTGTTCCAGCGCGGCGCACAGGTCGGCGAGCGCCGCTGGGAGATTCCGAACCTTTCGCCCGATGCAGCCGGCTGGCAGGCGCATCGTGCCGTGCTCGACGCGCATCTCCCGTTCCGCGATTTCGAGCTGTCGCGGCTCGGGGCCGACGGCGCCGAACGGCATATTTCGATCAGCGGCGATCCCGTGTTCGACACCTCAGGCGCATTCCTGGGCTACCGCGGGGTCGGTACGGATATCACCGAGCGCAAGGCGGCGGAGCGCAGAATCACCTATCTAAACCGCGTATATGCCGTTCTGAGCGGCATCAATACGCTGATCGTGCGCGTGCACGACCGCGAGGAGCTGTTCAGGGAGGCGTGCCGGATCGCGGTCGAGGCAGGCGGATTCCGCATGGCCCTCATCGCCATCCTGGATCGGAGCACGATGAAGATTGTCCCGGTCGCCTCGGCGGGAAAGGACGAAGCGCTGCTGACCGTGATCAAGGACATCTTGTCATCGGCCGCGAACTCGCCGAAGACCATGGTCGCACGGGCCATGAGGGAGAAAAAGGCGGTCGTGTCCAACGATTCGCAAGCCGACCCCCAAGTCTTGTTCGGCAGGCAATACATCGAAGCCGGGGTCCGCTCGCAAGCGGTTTTGCCGCTGCTTGTTGCGGATGAAGCGGTAGGCGTGCTCGCGTTGTACGCCGGCGAGATTGAATTTTTCCATGAAGAAGAGCTGAAGCTGCTGACGGAACTGACCGGCGACATCGCGTTCGCGATCGATCACATCGACAAACAGGAGCGGCTCGAATACCTCGCCTACTACGATGATCTCACCGGCCTGGCGAACCGCAGCCTGTTTCTCGAGCGCGTGGCGCAGTACCTGCGCAGCGCCACCAGCGACGGGCACAAGCTGGCCGTGTTCCTGATCGATCTGGAGCGCTTCAAGAACATCAACGACAGCCTCGGCCGGCCGGCCGGCGATGCGCTCCTGCGGCAGGTGGCGGAGTGGCTGACGCGGGACGGAGGGGACTCTAACCTCGTGGCGCGAGTGGGTGCGGACCATTTTGCCACGGTGCTGCCGGTGGTGAAGCAGGAAGGCGACGGGGCACAGCTTCTCGAGAAATCGATTAAAGGTTTCATGGAGCATCCGTTCCGCCTGAATGATGCCGTGTTCCGCATCGCCGCCAGGGTTGGCGTGGCGGTGTTCCCGGACGACGGCACCGATGCTGACACATTGTTCAGGAACGCCGAGGCCGCGCTCAAAAAAGCCAAAGCGAGCGGCGAGCGGTATCTGTTTTACAGGCAGGAGATGACCGAAGCGGTGGCCGGCAAGCTCACCCTGGAGAATCAGCTGCGCCAGGCGCTCGACAACGAAGAGTTCGTGCTGCATTACCAGCCCAAGGTGAACCTCGTGAGCGGCAAGCTCACCAGCGCCGAGGCGCTGATCCGCTGGAACGATCCGCGCACGGGGCTAGTGCCGCCGGGCCGGTTCATCCCGATCCTGGAAGAAACCGGATTGATCTATGACGTCGGGCGCTGGGCGCTGAAGAAGGCCATCGCAGACTATCTGCGCTGGCGCGCCGCGGGCCTGGCTGCAGTGCGCATCGCGGTGAACGTGTCGCCGCTGCAACTGCGCAATCGCGGCTTCATCGACGAAATCGGGCGGGTCATCAGCATCGATGCGCACGCGCACGCTGGGCTGGAACTGGAGATCACCGAAAGCCTGATCATGGCGGACATCAAGCTCAGTATCGCCCGCCTGCAGGCGATCCGCGCCCTCGGCGTAACCGTCGCCATCGACGACTTCGGCACCGGCTTTTCCTCGCTCAGCTACCTGGCCAAACTGCCGGTGGACACGCTGAAAATAGACCGCTCATTCGTAATCGAGATGACCGCCGGGCCGGAGGGACTGGCGCTGGTGTCCACCATCATCACCCTCGCGCATTCGCTGAAACTCAAGGTGGTGGCCGAAGGCGTGGAAACCGAGGAGCAATCGCGCCTGCTGCGCCTGCTCTCCTGCGACGAAATGCAGGGCTTCCTGTTCAGCAAACCGGTGCCGGCCGAGATCTTCGAAACAAGATTCCTGGCCCGGCCTTCAGCGGCCTAGGCTGCGCGTTAGCAAATGCAAAACGCAACAAGCGTAAGCAGTCGACCCGATACGCGCCCCGATTTGCTCCAGGCAATCGCCCCGCATTACATGTTGGCCACGATTGGTGTGGTGGTCCTGGGGGTGGTCGGCGGCTGGGCGGGCGAGGCGCGGCTTCTCGTCCTGGGAATCCTGTTGCTGCAGATTGCGGGCGGTGCCATCCTGGGGTTCCTGACCCGACACTGGAAGCGCCTGACGGGCCTGCGTGCAACGCTAGGGCTATGGAACATGACCGCCGTGGCTGCCATGGTCCTGGTCACCGGGGGCTTTCCTTCGCCGTTCTGGGTGCTGTTCATCATCGGTGCCGCGATCTCCGGCATCATGATCGATCGGCCGGGGATCTACCTCAACCTGACCCTCGCCGGCGCTGCGCTCCTCATTCCCCGGCTGCCCGCGGGGCTGGACATGGCGGCAGCCATGGGTGTCGGCCTCCAGCTGGTCATCCTCCTTTTTGTGGGACTCGTAGCCGAGAAAGCCGCCAGACATGCGACCGATGAGCAAAGAAAGCGCCAGGCCGCGGCGGACGCTCTTCGGCAATCCAACGACCGGCTAGCCCTGTCTACCGCGCAAATGGAGCGGCAGACCCGCGAAGTCAACGTCATCGCGAAAATGGGGAGAATGCTGCAGGCCAGCGCTACCCGCGAGGAACTCTTCGGCGTCATCGGTTCCTACGCGCGCGAACTGTTTCCGACGGAGACCGGCGCCCTGTTCATCTAC
>DATKUQ010000589.1:0-3165 GCA_035530495.1 Burkholderiales bacterium | reverse complement strand
GAATAATGAATATTCCCGCGATCGGCTGCTCGACCAGGCCGCGGAACTGCTCTTCCGCCGCGCGCAGATCCTGCTCCGCGCGCGTGCCATAAACCCCGACCTCGATCGGGATACCATCCTTGCGCGCCGCGCTGAAGCCATAGCTCATGCTTTGAACCCCGCCTTCGATCTTCCGGCGCATCTCCAGCACCGCGCTTCGCTCTTTCTCTATAACCAGCGAGAGCGAATCGCGGCCGATCAATTCGTCGGCGGAGGCATAGCCGAAGATCTCCGCGAAGCGCGGATTGACGTAAGCGAGCTTGTCGTCCTGAATAATGAATATTCCCGCGATCGGCTGCTCGACCAGGCCGCGGAACTGCTCTTCCGCCGCGCGCAGATCCTGCTCCGCGCGCGTGCGCGTCGCCTCGCGCGCGAAGTTCTCGAGCGCAAAGTCGATGTCCGTCGCCATTTCGGCCAACAGGTTGCGCGCCGCGTCGTCGAAGGCGCCGATCTCGCCCGCATACAGGTTGAGAGCGCCGGCAGGGACACCACGCCGATGCAAAGGCAGCGAGGCCCCGGAGCGCAGGCCGAAGCGCGCGCGGCGCTCCTGCCAGGGTTTGGCGAGCGGGTCTTGCTGCCAATCCTGGTTCCACACCGGCCGGTTTTCGCGGATGGCGGTGCCGGTCGGGCCGAGCCCGAGAGGACTGTCGACATCGACCGAGATTTCGATGTCCCTCAGATATTCGTCGGCGTGATCGCCGGCGCTGGCGGCAACGCGGACCGTCCTTGCACCCTCGGCGACGGTACCGATCCACGCCATCTTCATTCCGCCGAGTTGTACCGCCGCGCGGCAGATCTGCGGGAACAATTCTTCCTCGCTCGCGCTGCGCACGATAGCTTGATTGGACTCGCTCAGCGCGGCGTAAAGCTGGGTCAGGCGCTGGATTTTCCGTTCGGCCAGCTTGCGTTCGCTTACGTCGTTGGTGACCCAAATCGCGCAGGGCTCGCCCGCGATTGCGATCTGCTCGACCCAGACTTCGCAAGCCATCGTCTCGCCCGACTTCTTGCGCAGGTCCACTTCCAGGCCGGTGATGCGGCTATCCTTGATCAAGGCATTGATGGCGCGCCGGCGATCCTGCGGAGTCATCCATAGCCCGATTTCCAAGGCCGTGTGGCCGATCACCTCCTCCCGGGTGTGCCCGGTCCCATGGAGGAAGCCGTCGTTGACTTCGATATAGCGGCCTTCGGCAACGGTGCTGATGGATACGAGCATCGGGCTCGCGCGGAAGGCCTTGGCGAACTTCTCTTCCGAGGCGCGCAAGGCCTGTTCGACCTGTTTGCGCCCGGTGACGTCGCGCGCTATGGAAAGCACGTAATCGCGGTCGAGCTGGACGTATTTCATGCTTATCTCGACCGGAAACTCCGAACCGTCCTTGCGGCGGTGGCGGGCTTCCAGGACGCCGGACCCCGATTGTTTCAAGTCTTGTACCGCCTCCATCGACGCGGATCGATCGAATGTGGGGTCGATATCGAAAACGGTCAGCGCCAGCATTTCCTCGCGGCTGTAGCCAAGGTCCAGGCAGGCTTTCTGATTGACGTCTAGAAACCTGAAGGTGTCCGGATCGACCACTTCGATCGCATCGCTCGATTGATCGATCAATGCCCGAAACAGCCTGAGTCCCTCCTCGGATTTCTTGCGCTCGGTGATGTCGCGCACGAGCGTGACGACGGTCCAGCGATCCCCCGCGCGCTGCGCGTGGCGCCGCAATTCGAGCCATACTTGCGAGCCGTCCGGGCGGGTGCGCTGCAGCTCCAATGGCTCCATGGCCCCGCCGCCGGCGATGGTTTCGTCATAGATGCGCTCCAGTTCCGCGCGCGGAATCGACAGCACACCCTCCGGCCCCAGG
Source organism: Burkholderiales bacterium (assembly GCA_035530495.1). Classification (GTDB taxonomy): domain Bacteria; phylum Pseudomonadota; class Gammaproteobacteria; order Burkholderiales; family SG8-39; genus 2-12-FULL-64-23. Next base: position 1,279 of record DATKUQ010000589.1, on the reverse strand, counting down.
GCAAACATCTCCTCGCGCGTTTGTTTGCGCATGCGGCAGGCAGCATCGTTGATATGGATGAAGCGCATGCTGGTGCGGTCGACCAGATAGATCGCATCGGTAACAGCGTCCATCGCAGCACTGAAGCGCCGCAGCGCCTCTTCGCCGCACTTGCGTTCGGTGATGTCGGTGCCGACGCCCCGGTAGCCTTTGAATGTGCCGGACGCGTCGAACACCGGATCGCCGCTGATGGAGGCGAAGTGCTCGATGCCGTCGGTGCCCAGGCGGGAAAGCTCGAAATTGCGGAACGGTTCGTGAGCGTCCAGCACCGCGCGGTGGGCCTGCCAGCCTGCCTCGTCGGGCGATAAGTAAGGTACTTCCCAGCGGCGCCTGCCGATTTGGGGGAACTTTCGGTGGACCGACTGCGCGCCCGGATTGCTGCTCGCGGTGCGGTGGGTGATCCGGTGCGCGGCGTCGCTCTCCCAATAGAAATCCGAGGAGATGTCGGCCAGGCTGTGAAAGCGCGCCTCGCTCTCCTGCAGCCTGCGGTTCGCCGCTTCCAGTTGCGCGATCTTGTCCTCGATCGTGCGCGCCAGCGCCGACTCGTGCAGAGCGTGGAACGCGGTATCGTCCAGCGGCGAGGACGGAGCGGGCACAGCGTGCCCTGCCCACTGCAGCAGCAGCGCGCGCAACTCTTTGAGAAACACTTCCGCTTCCAATGGTTTGGGCAAATAGGCCACCGCGCCCAGCGCCGTGGCGAATTGTTCGTCGTCCGTACGGACATAAGTAGCGGAATAGAAAATGAACGGAATGGCTTTCAGCGCCTCATCCTGTATCCATGCGCGGCACAGGGCGAAGCCGTCCATCTTCGGCATCAGCACGTCGGACACGATGACGTCCGGCGGGTCGCGCCGCGCGGCGGCGAGCGCCTCCAGGCCGTCGCCCGCGACTGTCACCCGGTAGGCGTTCGCCTCGAGCAGCATCCTGAGGAGGTTGCGGTTTTGCTCGTCGTCCTCGACGATCAGCACGTGAGTCATGCAACGTCTTCCTGTCAGTTCTTCGACGCGAACGGGTCGAGCGACCCGCTGAATACAATCCGCTTCCGGCCTGTGCGTTTGGCATGATATAGGGCCTTGTCGGCGCTTGCCAGGATGGCCGGGGCGTCGCGGGCATGTCCGTCCAATTCGGCGACACCGATGCTCGCGGTGACGCGCACCGGCTTCAGTTCTTTGGCATGCACGATCGAAGAGCCCTCCCGTTGCGCGTTACTCAAGAAGGGCGGTGCAGCTCGATGGGTTCC
>DATKUQ010000588.1:0-5457 GCA_035530495.1 Burkholderiales bacterium | reverse complement strand
CAAGGGCGGCGAGGTGGTGGGCCAGGTGGTCGAGACCATGAGCTCGATCAACGAATCGTCGAAGAAGATCGTGGACATCATCGGCGTGATCGACGGGATCGCATTCCAGACCAACATCCTGGCGCTCAACGCCGCGGTGGAAGCGGCGCGCGCCGGGGAGCAGGGCCGAGGCTTCGCGGTGGTGGCGAGCGAGGTGAGGAACCTGGCGCAAAGGAGCGCGGCGGCGGCGAAGGAGATCAAGGCGCTGATCGGGGACTCGGTGGACAAGGTGGGTGCCGGAACCAAGCTGGTGGACGAAGCCGGCAAGACGATGGAAGAGATCGTGGTCTCGGTGAAGCGGGTGACGGACATCATGAGCGAGATCACGGCGGCGAGCCAGGAGCAGAGCGCGGGGATCGAGCAGGTGAACCAGGCGATCACGCAGATGGATGAGGTGACGCAGCAGAATGCGGCGCTGGTGGAACAAGCTGCGGCGGCCGCCGAGTCGATGCAGGAACAGACGCAGCACCTCACGCAGGCGGTGGCCGCATTCGACGTGGGCAAGGTTGTCGTCCCCGCCGCGGTCGATCGCAGCACGGTGACAGCGCCGAGAAAGCAAGTGCCGGTACGGCCGTCGGCGGAGCGGCGCGGGCCGAATCGCGCGCGCAATGTGGCGCGCCTGCCGACGAGGCGGGCGAAGGCGCAGGCCGCGGCTGGGAAGACCAGGATTGTCACGGGTGACGAAGAGCAGTGGGAAGAATTCTGATCTGCGCATAGCACACCGGGACGCTTGCTTAAATGGGACCGTAACATCCGTTGAACCACAAGCGGGCATTCCGCTGTTGCTCTGGAAGTCGGAAATGCATACACGAGAACTGATGGATACAGCTGCGGAGAACCAGCGCGAATTCGAATTCAGCGGCGAGGACTTCGAGCGCATACGCAAGCTCATTCATAACCATGCCGGAATCTCGCTCAGCCCGAGCAAGCGCGAGATGGTCTACAGCCGGCTCGGCCGGCGCCTGCGCGCACTCGGCTTGTCCAACTTCACGGACTATCTGCCGCTGCTGGAGAACGGCGACGCCGCCGAGTGGGAAGCGTTCACCAATTCGCTTACCACCAACCTCACCGCGTTCTTTCGCGAGGAGCATCACTTCCCATTGCTGGCCGAGCTGTTTCAGCGGCACAGGGGGACGGGCCGGATCGCGCTGTGGTGCGCGGCGGCGTCCACGGGCGAGGAGCCGTACTCGATGGCGATGACGGCGATCGAGGCGTTCGGCACGCTCGCGCCGCCGGTGCGCATCCTCGCCACCGACATCGATACCAGCGTACTGGCGAAAGCGCAGCAGGGCGTCTATGCGATGGAGCGGCTGGAAAAAATGCCGGAGCAGCGCATCCGGCGCTTTTTCCTGCGCGGCAAGGGACAGCATGCGGGGCAGGCGCGGGTGCGCGACGAGTTGCGGGCCCTGATCAGCTACCGTCCGCTCAATCTGCTCGAATCGGGCTGGCCGATCCGCGGGCCGTTCCACGCGATCTTCTGCCGCAATGTGATGATCTATTTCGACAAGGCGACGCAGTACGGGATTCTGAAAAGATTTGTGCCGCTGCTGCACCCGGACGGCCTGCTGTTCGCCGGACATTCGGAGAGCTTTCATCATGCAGCGGACCTGTTCCGGCCGCGCGGAAAGACCGTGTACGAACCTGTCGGCCGCGGTCGCGCGTTCGGCGGCTGAGGGGGAACCGCTGCATGCTCGCCCCGAATGTCTATTTCGACAATCACTTCGACCTCGAAGCGGCGAAGATCCTGCCGGGGGAGTATTACGTCACCCAGCGCGACATGGTGCTGGTCACCGTGCTCGGTTCCTGCGTCACCGCCTGCATCCGCGACAGGCTTTCCGGCATCGGCGGGATGAATCATTTCATGCTGCCGGACGCGCGCCCCGATCAGGATACTCCGGTGAGCGCGTCGGCGCGCTACGGGGCATATGCCATGGAACTCCTGATCAACAGTCTGCTCAATTTGGGCGCGCAGCGATCGCTGCTGGAAGCCAAGGTGTTCGGTGGCGGCAACGTGCTGCCGGGCATGACCACGATGAACATCGGGCAGCGCAACGCCGAATTCGCGCTGCGCTTTCTCGGCACGGAAAAGATCCGCGTCGTCGCGCGCGATCTGATCGATGTGTTTCCGCGCAAAGTCTATTATTTTCCCAAAAGCGGCAAGGTTCTGGTGAAAAAGCTGCGCGATATCCATAACGATACGATCTTCCAGCGCGAAATCGAATACAGCGCGCGTCTGGTCAAGGAGGAGGTGACGGGCGATGTCGAGTTGTTCGGTTGACCGGTGCCACCCACAGCCACAGTATCCATGACCAGACATCGCTCCCTGTCGATCCGCGTGCGGTTGATCCTTCTGGCGCTCGCGGTTGTGCTGCCCGCGGCCGGGCTGGTCGCATGGCTCATCGCCGCCGAGGCCCGGGGAGGACATCAGGTCTTCGTCGTCGGCCTTGCCGTCTTGCTGTTGGCGCTGGCCTTGGCGCATTGGATTGCCGGGACCATCGTCAAGCCGGTCCGCGGTTTGGCTATCACAGCCGTGAGGATCGCCAAAGGCGACCTCGCCGCGCGCGCGCGCATTGCCGGGCCGGTCGAAGTCGCGTCGGTCGCGCGGCAGTTCAACCACATGCTCGATGCGCGCGCGGACGCCGAGGAGGCGCTGCGCGCGAGCGAGGAGCGCTTGCACGGCATCGTACATATGGCGGCCGAGGCCATCGTCGTCGTCGACGAGCAACTCGATGTAGTTTTGTTCAATCCCACGGCGGAGGCAATTTTTGGCTGCACTGCGGCCGATGCCATGGGCAGCAACGTCGAGCGCTTCATCCCGCCGCGCCTGCGCGCGGCCTGGCGCGACTATATGGCTGCCTTCGTTGCCGGCAGTTCGGGTGTGGTCCGCATGGGCGAGCACGGGGAAATCTTGGGGCTGCGCGCAAACGGGGAAGAGTTTCCGCTGGAAATCTCGCTCGCCCGCATCAGCCAGCGCGGCAGACCGCTGTATTCGGCAGTTCTGAACGACATCAGCGTGCGCAGGCGCGACCAGGCGCGCATGGTCGCGCTTGCCAATTTCGATGCGCTCACCGGGCTGTCCAACCGCACCGTGTTCCAGCAGCGCCTGCAGCGCTCCCTGGTGCACGCGCAACGCTTCAACGAGGGGCTGGCGGTGCTGGTGCTGGATCTGGACCGGTTCAAGAACGTCAACGACACCCTTGGCCACGACGCGGGCGACCGCGTGTTGCAGGCGGTGGCGGAACGCCTCAAAGAAAGCTTGCGCGAGGCCGACAGCGTAGCGCGCCTGGGCGGGGACGAGTTTGCCGTGCTGATCGAGAAAGTCACCGAATTGCGCCTCGTAGGCAGCATCGCGCGCAAGCTGCTGAAGGCGATCGCTGAAGTGATCATGCTCGGCGACCAGGAGTACCAGATCACCGCAAGCATCGGCATCAGCGCCTATCCCGCGGACGGCAGCGACGTGATCACTTTGCTCAAGAACGCGGATATCGCCATGTATCGCGCCAAGGAGCAGGGCAAAAACAAATCGCAGTTCTACGCCGCCGAAATGAACGCGTATTCTATGGCTCGGCTGTCGCTCGAGACTGGATTACGGCACGCGCTCGATCGGGGCGAGTTCCTGCTGCATTACCAGCCCAAAGTCGATATCGCCAGCGGCCGCATCACGGGCATGGAGGCGCTGGTGCGCTGGTTGCGGCCGGAAGCCGATCGCAGGAAGTGCACAGCCGACCGCAGGGAGTGCACCTCCCGCATGGTGTCGCCAGCCGAATTCATTCCGCTGGCGGAGGAAACCGGCTTGATCGAACAGATAGGTGCGTGGGTGCTGAGGGCCGCATGCGAGCGCAATCGCGCCTGGCAGCGCCAGGGCATGCCGCCACTGCGGATCGCGGTCAACCTGTCGGCACGGCAGTTCGTCCAGGCCAATCTGGTGAGCGACGTCGCGCGCGTGCTCGACGCGAGCGGCCTCGCCCCGGGCTTGCTCGAACTGGAAATCACCGAGAGCATGGTCATGGACAATCCGGAGCAGGCGATAAAGACGCTGCGCCAGCTGAAGTCGATGGGTATTGCGCTGGCCATCGACGATTTCGGCACGGGATACTCGTCGCTGGGTTATCTCAAGCGCTTTCCCATAGACAATATCAAGATCGACCGCTCCTTCATCAAGGACATTCCGCGCAACAGCGACGACGCGACGATCACCCGCACCATTATCGATATGACCCATAACCTGCGGCTCAAGGCGGTTGCAGAGGGCGTGGAGACCGCGGCGCAACTGGATTTTCTGCGCGAGCACGGCTGCGACGAGATGCAGGGCTATTACTTCAGCCAGCCGCTCGCGGAAGACGCGTTTCTGGCGCTGGTGCAGGCGCAGGAAGCAAAGACGGCGATCGCGGCATGAGCGGGCAGGCTGCAGACAACAGGAAGGAAACATGAAAAAAATCACTGTCCTTGTAATCGACGATTCCGCGCTGATCCGCAAGCTGCTGTCCGAGATCATCAACAGCCAGCCGGACATGCAGGCGATCGGGGCGGCGCCGGACCCGCTGGTGGCGCGCGAGATGATCCGTTCGCGCAATCCGGACGTGCTGACGCTCGACGTGGAAATGCCGAAAATGGACGGCCTCGATTTTCTCGAGCGGCTGATGCGCCTGCGGCCGATGCCGGTGGTCATGGTTTCCTCTCTTACCGACAGGGGCTCGGACGCAACGCTGCGCGCCCTCGAACTGGGGGCGATCGATTATGTTTCGAAGCCGAAGATCGATATCGTCCATGGCATCCAGGAATATGCGGACGAAATCGCCGACAAAATCCGCACCGCGGCGGTCGCCCGCCTGCGGCCACGGCCGCAGGCGGGCGTGCCACGCACCGCGCACGCGCTGTCGGCGCTTGCCAACCGCAGCATTTCGACAGAAAAGCTGATCATCGTCGGCGCGTCCACCGGTGGCACCGAAGCGATCAAGGAATTCCTGTTGGACATGCCGCCGGACTGCCCCGGCATTCTCATCACCCAGCACATGCCGGAGGTGTTTACCAAATCGTTCGCGGCGCGGCTCGACAGCCTGTGCCGCATCAGCGTCAAGGAAGCCGAGCACGGCGAGCGGGTGCTGCCCGGCCATGCCTATGTCGCACCGGGGCACTCGCATCTGCTGCTGCGGCGCAGCGGCGCCAATTACATGACGCAATTGAGCGACGCCGCGCCGGTAAACCGGCATCGGCCGTCGGTGGACGTGCTGTTTGGCTCCGCCGCGGAGCACGCCGGCAGGAACGCAGTGGGCGTGATCCTCACCGGCATGGGCAAGGACGGCGCGCAGGGCATGCTCGCGATGAAACAGGCCGGGGCCTACAACTTCGCCCAGGACGAAGCCAGCTGCGTGGTGTTCGGCATGCCGAAGGAGGCGATCGCCGCTGGCGCGACCGACG
>DATKUQ010000587.1:0-4606 GCA_035530495.1 Burkholderiales bacterium | reverse complement strand
CGGAGCCGAACGCGCGCGCCTTGCCGCCGTCGGCCTCGATTCGCGCCACCAGCGGCGCGAGCTTGTCCGCATGGCGCCTTGTCACGCAGGCGATATAGCCTTCGCGCGCGAAGCGGCGCGCGATCGCGCCGCCGGTCGCATCGCCCGCGCCCATTACCAGAATCGCTTTGTTGTCGCTCATGCGTCCGCCTCCGATCTAAATTGTTCTGCGTTCAGGCCGTCGCCTCGGTAACGCCGTTGCGGTTCAGGCGCAGCCACTGTCGGCGTCCGGCAGCAATCGCGGCCGGTCGCATCCCCGGTTCCCGGGGGCTCGTCCCTGCTCATGCCGCCGCGGCAGCAAGTCGCGGCCGCGCTTCGCGTATCGGCAGGTTGATCAATGCGGCAAAAGTCGCGAGCGCGATGTCCGCATACCACATCCAGTTGTAATTGCCGCTTGCGGCGACCGCCAGCCCGCCGAGCCAGGCGCCGAAGAAGCCGCCGATCTGATGCGACAGCAGTGTCAGCCCGAACAGGGTGGCGAGATAGCGCGCACCGAACAGTTTGCCCACCAGGCCCGCGGTCGGCGGCACGGTGGCGAGCCAGCTCAGGCCCAGCACGCCCGCGAATATGTAGAACGTGAGCGCGGTGTGCGGCACCATCAGGTAGAAGCTGATCGCCACCACGCGTATGCTGTAGACGCAGACCAGCAGGTATTTCATGCGGTGGGTTTGCGCCAGCCAGCCTACGCCGAGGCTGCCGACGATGTTGGCGAGGCCGATGATCGCGAGCGACGCCGCCGATACCGAGGCCGGGAGCCCGCACAGGGCCACCTCGCCCGGCAGGTGGGTCACGAGGAAGGCGATATGAAAGCCGCAGGTGAAAAAGCCCGCGTGCAGGCACAGATAGCTCTTGTCCCTGAACGCGGCCAGCGTCTGTTCCGACAGGCTGATGCCGCCCGTGTGCACGGCGGGGCTGCCGCTGTGTTTGTCGCGCAATGGCAGCGCCAGCGGGATCGTGAGCAGGGCGGAGGCGCCCAGGGAGATCAGCGCCGTGACCCAGCCGAAAGCGGCGATCAAGGCCTGCGCCAGCGGCGCGAAAATGAACTGGCCGAAGGAGCCGCCGGCATTGATGAAGCCCGAGGCGAACGCGCGGCGTTCCGGCGGCAGGCGCTGCGCCGCTGCGCCCATGAGGATGGAAAAACTGCCGCCGCCCGCTCCGGCCGCGGCCACCACGCCGAGCAGCAGCGTCAGGCCGATGCTGGATTGCATGAACGGGGTGAACGCCAGACCCAGCGCGAGCAGCACCGCGCCCAGCGCGATGATCCTGACCGGGCCGGCGCGATCGGACAGCGCGCCGAAAATGGGCTGGGCCGCGCCCCACACGAGCTGGCCCACGGCGAGCGCGAAGCTCACCGTGACGATGCCGAGGCCGGTGGAGCTGTTGAGCGGCGACACGAACAGGCCCAGCGCGTTGCGGATGCCCATGGTGACCGCGAGGATCAGCGCGGCGGAAATGACCAGCATCCAGTATCGGCGTTTGGCGCTCATGCGCGTTTTCCTGAACGGGTGGGAAGGACGGCGAGCGCGCGTTCTATTTCCTGGTGCAGCTCGCCTACGTTCTTCGCGCCGAGCGCGGATTCGATTTCGCACTGTGCCTTGCGCCACAGCGGCAGCGCGGACTTGAGTTTGCGCCTGCCGGTGGCGGTGATGCGGATGCTGCGGCTGCGTGGATCGGTGCCGACCGCGATTTCGACCCAGCCCTGCGCGGCGAGCGGCGCCAGATTGCGGCTGAGCGTGCTGCGGTCCATTTCCAATTCTGCGGCGAACTCCGTCAGCGTGCGTTCGCCGCGCGCGGTGTTCACGAGCAGCGAGTATTGGGTGACCTTGATCGCCTGCGCCGCGAGGTGGGCGTCGTAGATGCGCGTCAGCCGGCGCGTGAGTTTGCGCATGCGCGCGCAGGTGCAGCCGAAGTTCGGAAGCGCAGCCATGGCGCGATCATAGCATATAGGTGTAATTACACCTATGCTGGCCGCGGGCCGTGGCCGGTACGGTCCGGCAGCGCGCCGCCGGCAAAGCTGCGGCAAGTACAATGGCGGCAGGTTCGGCTTTGGTTATTTTCAATCGCGGCAATTGCACGGATACCAGACGATATGGATGTGCCTGCGGATTTCCAGCCTTTGTTCCGCAGCAGCCCGGTGTTGGAGCTGATCGGCCCGGTCTACTCGCGCGGAGAAGGCGGGCAGCGCGTGCTCGGGCTGAGGGCGCAGAACAAGCATTGCAATTCGCGCGGCAGCGTGCATGGCGGCATCCTTGCTACGCTGGCCGACGTGGCGCTGGGTTATGCAATGGCGTTTTCATCGGACCCGCCCGGGAGGCTGGTAACCGCAAATCTGTCCGTGGACTATGCCGGTACGGCCAAGGTCGGGGACTGGCTGGAAGCCTGTGTGGATATCCAGAAACAAGGCAGCCGCCTGTCGTTCGCGAACTGCTATATCGTCGTCGCGGGAGAGCGGATTGTTCGCGCAAGCGCCGTGTTTGCGGTGGCAGGCGGCAGGCGCGCCGGCGCGCAGCCCGAATAGCGGGGCGCTGCCGTGACCGACTCGGCGCAGGGTCCGAAGGCAAATGGAATGAGTGAAATTTCCATTGCCGGCTATCTAGCAGGCGCGATCGGCCGGGTGGAACTGCATGCAGGCTACTACAGCAAGGCCTGGGATTTCGGCCTGTACTTTGAAGCCAGGGTGGCCGCCGAGTTATCCGAATTCCTGCGCCGCTTCGATCCCGCGCGGGACGGCTTCTGGACTGTGGTCCGGGACGGCCGGGTTGAGGGATCGATCGCAATCGATGCGGCCAAGGTGGAGACCGAAGGCGCGCATCTGCGCTGGTTCATATTGTCGGATGCGCTGCGCGGCTCGGGGCTGGGCAAGCGACTGATGCAGGAAGCGGCGGGCTTTTGCCGGGGGCAGGGGTACCGGCGCATTTTTTTATGGACCTTTCAGGGTCTGGAAGCCGCGCGGCATTTGTACGAGAAATCCGGCTTTCGACTCGTGGAGCAGCTCGAAGGCGAGCAGTGGGGCAAGCGCGTACTTGAGCAGCGCTACGAACTCAGCCTCGCATGAGGCCGCGGCAACGCTGCGCGCAACAGCGCTCAGTCGACGATCTTGTTCAGCGGCAGTTCGATGATGCCGCGCGCACCCGCGGCGTAAAGCCGGGGAATCAGCTCGCGCACCATTTTTTCCTCCACCACGGTGGACAGGTCGATCCAGTGCGGGTCGGCCAGCGTCGATACCGTGGGCGTCGCCAGCGCCGGCAGGAGCTTCAGCACCGCGTCGACTTGCTCGCGCGGCAGATTCATCGACAGCAGCACGCGCGTCGCGGCCGCTATCGCGCCCTTGAGCAGCATCAGCACGCAGTCGATCTTGGCGGCCTTCCAGCCATCCTTGAGCGAGTCGTGGCAGGCGATGAAGCGCGGCGTGCTCTCCAGCACGACGTGCATGATCTTGAGGTTGTTCGCGCGCAGCGAGGCACCGGTCTCGGACACGTCGACGATCGCGTCGGCCAGTATCGGCGGCTTGACCTCGGTCGCGCCCCAGGAGAATTCCACATTCGCCTGCACGCCGTGCTGTGCGAGGAAACGCCTGGTCATGCCCACCGCTTCGGTCGCGATGCGCCGGTTTTGGAGATCCTTCACCTCATGGAACGGCGAGTCGTCCTTGGACGCCATCACCCAGCGCACCGGGCCGTAGTTCGGCCAGGGCGCGCGCAGGTCGGCGATCTCCGCGACATCGACGCCGTTCTCCTGAATCCAGTCGAGGCCGGTGATGGCGCAGTCGAGTATCCCCTGGCCGACGTAGCGGGACATTTCCTGCGGCCGGATCAGGATGCACTCGATCTCGGGGTCGTCGATGTCGGGGTAGTAGGAGCGTCCCGAGATGCGCAGGTCGTAGCCGGCGCGGATGAATAGTTTCTGCGTGGTTTCCTGCAGGCTGCCCTTGGGTATGCCCAGGCGCAGCCGCTGTGAATTCGTGCTCACGTTTGTCGTACCTTCTGCGGGAATTGGGGTTGTGGGATCGCGTTGCGGCGCATAGCTTACCGCAAACCTGCGCCGGCGGCGGCGCGGGCGCCGCTCCGGTTCACCGAATTGCCGCCAATTCGGTTTGCTCGCCGGCGCAGAAAATGTCGCGGTAAGCGGTGTACACGGACGCAATCAGCACCGGGATCAGGACCAGGAACCCGAGGAATGCCGGTATGACTGCGATCAGGCACGCCACCAGGAGCACCACGCTGTAGATCAGGAACGGTATCCAGTTCCTGAGGCAGGCGTAGAAACTCGCCTTGAGCGCGGCCACCGGCGCGAGGCCGTGCAGCACGATCAGCGCGGGCGCAAACCAGGTCGCCATGTACAGCGGCAGCGACAGGCCCGCGATCAGCAGCAGGGCGATCAGCACGGACGCGATCGATATGCCGGCGCCGGGCATGCCCCCGCGCATGATGCCCATGAACACGCCGCCGCCGACTACGGCGAACACGGCGATGGTGATGACCACCCACCCGACCAAATTAAAGGCGCCTACCAGCACCAGGTCGCCCGTCTTCTGCTTGAAGCCGGCGAACAGGTGGCTGAGTTCCAG
>DATKUQ010000586.1:0-2293 GCA_035530495.1 Burkholderiales bacterium | reverse complement strand
TACGGGATCATGGGCAAGGTGCTGCTCGTGTTGGTGCCGCTGGTGTTTTTTCTGCCCTGGAAACGCTATGCCGCAGGCCATCCCGAGTATCACCAGCTAAAAAGGAGCACCACCGCGTCCGAGCGCGACTGGACCGTGCGTGCAGCGATGCGAACACGCATGTTCTGGGGACTGGTCTGGGTGTTCTTTTTCACCGCGATGGGCATGTACACCATCACCGTGCAGGTGGTGGCCTATCTGGTGGAGCAGGGCTTCCCGCCTCTCGTTGCGGCCACCGCATTCGGTTCTTCGTCCATGCTGTCGGTGCTCGGCATGCTCGGCACCGCCGCCATTGCCGACCGCATCGGACCGCGTCGCATCGTCAGCCTGACCTTTGTCGGCAGTATTAGCGGCGTATTTATCCTGATGCTGATGACCTGGTTCCCGCTGCAGGGCCTGCTGGTGGCTTATGTGCTTGTTTTCGGCCTCTGCCAGGGCGCGCGCGGCCCTATCGTGTCGTCGATGAGCACGCACCTGTTTGCCGGCCGCCATGTGGCGGGCATCTACGGTCTGATCTATGCCTGCAACGCCGTGGGCGCGGGACTGGGCGCGTTGATGGCCGGGTTGCTGCACGATCTGAGCGGCAGCTACCGGCCGAGTTTCACCTATTCGGTGTGCGCGCTGTTAATCGCCGGTTTGCCGTTCTGGCGCGTGCCGGAGTTGCGCAATTTCCGCACGCGCCGGCAGATACGCGCATAGCGTCGAGGAACGGGCGAGGGCTTTTGCGTTAAGATTTGCAGCAATCAGTCAGTCATGGAAGTGGGGATAGGCATGCGGAAAATTCGGATTTGCATCGGCGGCGTCACCTTAGTGATGGGGCCGGCATGATTGCGCGCCCGGCAGCGACGCTGATTCTGGTGCGCGATGCCGACTCGGGCATGGAGGTTTTCATGATCCGGCGCACGCAGTCGGCCGTGTTCATGGGTGGAGCTCATGTGTTTCCCGGCGGTGGTGTCGATGCCGCTGATGCGGCCGAGGAATTGGCAGGCTATTGCGAAGGACTGGACGATGTCGAGGCGAGCCGTGTGCTCGGCGTGGAGCGGGGCGGCCTGGCCTACTGGGCCGCGGCCGTGCGCGAGTGCTTCGAGGAGGCCGGGCTGCTGCTTGCGCACGATGCCGAGGGCCGCTATGCCGATTTGAACGATGCAAAGCACACACAGGTGTTCGAGCAATGGCGCGAATCGATTCGCGCCGGACGGGCTCGGCTCGCCGACTTGTGCCGCGAACAGCAGCTGCGTTTGGCCGCTGGGCGCCTCGCCTATTACAGCCACTGGATTACCCAGCCAGGGCGCCCGCGCCGTTACGACACGCGCTTTTTCGTGGCCGAGGCGCCGGCGGCGCAGACCGCCTCGCACGACAACAGCGAGACCGTGGGCCATGTCTGGATCCGGCCGGGCGAAGCGCTGGAGCGGCACCGGCGCGGAGAAATGCAATTGGTGTTTCCGACGATCAAGACGCTGGAGAGCATCGCCGGTTTCGACAGCGCCGCGGCGCTGATGGCGTTTGCGCGTTCGCCGCGCAAAATGCCGGCCATGGCACCGCGCAGCGCGAAAAGCCGCGAAGGCATGAAACTGCTGGTGCCCGGCGACTACGCTTATGCCGAGGTCGGCCGGCTCGATCCGGAGGGCAAAGGTACGGCCTCGGGGGAAATCGTGCCGGGCACGGTGGTGCAGTTGTCCGCGAAGCTGCGGCGCATCACCGCGCCGAATCCAGGATACATGACCGGTCCCGGTACCAATACCTATCTCCTCGGCACGGGCGAAGCCATTGCCGTCATCGACCCGGGTCCGCCTATCGATGAGCACATCGAGACGGTGATCAAAGCCGCCGGTGGGCGCATACGCTGGATCCTCGTGACGCATACCCACCTCGACCATTCGCCCGCGGCCGCCTTGCTGCAGGCCAAGACCGGCGCGGAACTCCTGGGCATGCCGCCCCCGCCGTTCGAGCGCCAGGACCAGAGCTTTCGCCCCGACCGCGTGCCTGTGCACGGCGAGCGCCTCGAACTGGCCGGCTGCGTGCTGCGCGTCATTCATGCGCCCGGACATGCCTCGAATCAGCTGTGTTATCTGTTCGAGGACGAGAAGCTGTTGTTCACCGGCGACCATGTCATGCAGGGTTCGACGGTGGTCATCAATCCGCCCGACGGCGATATGCGCGTTTATCTGGATTCGCTGCGCCAGCTCCAGGGGGAGGACATCGCCTGGTTCGCGCCCGGTCACGGATTCCTGATGGACAAGACGCAGGAAGTGCT
>DATKUQ010000585.1:0-2936 GCA_035530495.1 Burkholderiales bacterium | reverse complement strand
GCTGCGCGCCCCGTTGTGGCTGCCCCGCACAGGCGCCGGTTTGCGCTCGAACCAGCGAATCTCGAGGCCATGGCGCTTGCAAAGCGCCATCAGATCGTCGACCTTGAGCGGAAGCGCCCGCTTGCCGATCTTTTCGGCGGTGCGTTCCAGATCGGGAAATTCGTTGCGCGACGTCTCCTGATGCGCGCGGATCAACAGATGCGCGAACTGACGCCCGGTGGTCCCGGTCTGCGACAAAAGCTCGGGGATCGCGGCCTGCAGCAGGTTCTTGGAGAAAAGAAACGACGGCTCGAATGGAATTCCCGCCGCGCCGCCAGCCGCGTCCTCGCGAGTTGACGGGGCAAACTCCGCGTTCTGATCGAGAAACCACTTCGGCGTGCGCTGAAACACACCCGCGATCAGGGCGAGCATCGCCTGAGACGGACTGCGGCGCCCGCTTTCGATCATGCTGAGGTAGGACACCGACGGCGCAGACTGCGGATCGATCTGCGCACAGCGCTCGGACAGGTCGTCGAGCGTAATTCGGTGCTCTTTTCGCAGCGCCCGCAGCTTTGCCCCGAGGAAGTGCTTGTTCCTGACGATTTGGTCCATGCTTGGTCCGCCCTCCGGTAAAGATGCCCCTGTGAAGTTGCCTCAGTTTATCTGTGTGAAATTAACATTGTCAATTTTTATTATGTGGATTTCACACATTGCATGCATTACGGTGTGTCCACCCCCCCCCCTCAACACCCAAGGAGACAGATCATGATCAAGAACCCGGCCAAGCACGCCGCCGCCATCGAGGCGATCGAGGAAGACTGGAAAGAGAACCCGCGCTGGCGCGACGTCAAACGCGGCTATACGGCAGAAGACGTGTTCCGCCTGCGCGGATCCCTGCACATCGAACACACCCTCGCCCATCGCGGCGCCGACAAGCTGTGGCGCCTGCTGACCACCACGCCTTTCGTGAACACGCTCGGTGCGCTTACGGGCAACCAGGCGATGCAGCAGGTGAAGGCGGGATTGAAGGCCATTTACCTGTCGGGCTGGCAGGTCGCGGCCGACGGGAACGACTCCTGCCAGATGTATCCGGACCAGTCGCTGTATTCGGTGTCGAGCGTACCCAGCGTGGTGCGGCGGATCAACAACGCGCTCATGCGCGCCGACCAGTTGCACCACGCCGAGGGCGATAATGAGGTGGACTGGTTCGCGCCGATCGTGGCCGACGCGGAATCGGGTTTCGGCGGTGTGCTGAACGCGCACGAGCTGATGAAGGCGATGATCGAAGCCGGCGCCGCGGGTGTGCACTTCGAGGATCAGCTGGCGTCGGTGAAGAAATGCGGCCACATGGGCGGCAAGGTGCTGGTGCCGACACAGGAAGCGGTGCAAAAGCTTTGCGCTGCGCGGCTCGCTGCGGACGTCATGGGCGTGCCCACCGTATTGCTTGCGCGCACCGACTCGGAAGCTGCGACGCTCGTCACCAGCGACGTCGACGAAAACGACAAACCGTTCCTCACCGGTGAGCGCACGGCGGAAGGCTATTACCGCGTGCGCGCGGGCTTCGACCAGGCGGTGTCGCGCGGCCTTGCCTATGCCCCGTACGCAGATTTGATCTGGTGCGAAACCGGGACGCCCGATCTTGCGTTCGCCAAGAAGTTCGCCGAAGCGATCCGCAAGGTCCATCCGAACAAGATGCTCGCCTACAATTGCTCGCCGTCTTTCAACTGGCGCAAGAACCTCGACAACGCGACGATCGCGAAATTCCAGCGCGAGCTCGGCGCAATGGGCTACAAGTTCCAGTTCATTACGCTCGCCGGCTTCCACGCGCTCAACTACGGCATGTACGAGCTGGCGTCGGGCTATGCGCAAGAACAAATGAGCGCCTACGTGCGCCTGCAGGATGCAGAGTTTGCCGCCGAGAAGCGCGGCTACACGGCGACGAAGCATCAGCGCGAGGTCGGCACCGGTTATTTCGACGCGGTGACGCAGGTCGTCCAGGGCAAGCAGTCTTCGACCACCGCCCTGTCGGGCTCGACCGAGGAAGCGCAGTTCCACGACGCGCCGGTCAAAATCGCCGCCGTGGGTTGAGCCGAAGCCCCTTGGGTCCCAGGGTATGCGCGTCCCGCGGCGGCAGGCGGGACGCGGAGCTCCGGCGACCGAATCAGCCGGTAATCGGACTGGCCTGAACTCTTTACTGCCGATTAAGGAGCCGTTCGCATGAAACAAGGAACATCGTATTCGCCGGGGGTCGAGGTGCTGGGCCGAATCACGCCGCAGTACGCCGAGATCCTCACACCGCAGGCGCTGGCCTTTCTCGACCAACTGTCGCGCCGCTTCGAACCGCGCCGCCGCGAAATCCTGGCGGCGCGCGCCCGGCGCCAGCTGGAGTTCAACGCGGGCAAGCTGCCGGACTTCCTGCCGGAAACCGCGCATATCCGCAACGGCGACTGGACCGTTGCGCCCTGTCCGCCCGACCTGCAGGATCGCCGCGTCGAGATTACCGGCCCGACCGAGCGCAAGATGGTGATCAACGCGCTCAATTCGGGCGCCAGCGTATTCATGGCGGACTTCGAGGATTCGAACGCCCCGACCTGGGACAATCTGCTGCAGGGCCAGATCAACCTGCGCGATGCCGTGCGCAGGTCGATCACATTCGAGCAGAACGGTAAGCACTACCAGCTCAAGGACAAAACCGCGGTGCTGATGGTGCGCCCGCGCGGCTGGCACCTCGACGAGAAGCACCTATTGATCGAAGGCCGCCCCGTCTCCGGCGCGCTATTCGATTTTGCGCTGTACTTCTTCCACAACGCGAAAGAGGCGCTGGCGCGCGGCACGGGCCCCTACTTCTATCTGCCGAAGATGGAGTCGCACCTCGAGGCGCGCCTGTGGAATGACATTTTCAATTTTGCGCAGGACGAGCTCGGCGTGAAGCGCGGCTCGGTCAAGGCCACCCCGCT
>DATKUQ010000584.1:0-8398 GCA_035530495.1 Burkholderiales bacterium | reverse complement strand
TAGGCCAGATACGCTTCGCGCACCCGCGCCGCGGCGCTTTGCACATCCGGATGGGTTTCCACCGTGGTGTGGTCGGTGAGCGTCTTGTGCGCGGCAAGCTGCTGTTCGGCCACGTCCAGCGCGGCCTGGCTGCTCGCCACGGCATCGCGCGCGTGCTGCAGTTCCTCGGCGGGCAGGGCGCCGGTGCCGGCGAGCGAGGCGCGCCGCGAAAGATCTTCGCGTGCGCGCGCGAGTTCGGTCTTGCGCAGCGCCACGGTCGCTTCGATCTCGGCGGTCGTCGCGATCAAGTTGCGCACTTGGCGCACGCTGCGCGCGAGTGCAGCCTCGGCCTGCTCGAGCGCGATGCGCGAGTCGGCCGGGTCCAGGCTGACCAGCGTCTGGCCTGCCTTGACGTAATCGGTATTGTCGGCGTCGATGGCGAGCACGGTGCCGTACACCTGCGGCGTGATCTGCACCATGTTGCCCCCGACGTAAGCGTCGTCGGTGGATTCGAAGTAGCGGCCGATGAGGGCCCAATAAATGCCGTAGGCCACGCCGACTGCCAGGAACAGGCCGAGCAGCAGCCAAAGCAGGCGCTTGCGCCGGCCGTTCGTCGGTGTCGCGTCGGCTTTATCGTCGTCGTTCATTCGATACCTTTTGTGGTGTTTCCCGCATCAGGACGCGCCCGCAGGTTTTGCGTCGTCAAAGCCGCCTCCGAGCGCGCGGATGAGATTGATCGAAAGTTCCAGTTGGCGCGCGCGCAGGTTCGCGCGCAAATTTTCCTGTTGCAGCAGCGGCGTCTCGGCCGCGAGCACCTGCAAGTAGCTGGCGACGCCGGCGCGATAACGCTCGGCCGCGAGCGCGTAGGCGGCGCGCGTGGCGGCGAGCCCGCGTTCGTTTTCAGCGCACTGTGCGTCCAACGATTTGAGCGACGTCAACTGGTCCACCACTTCACGCAAGGCGTCGATCAGCGTCTGGTTGTATTGGTCCACGGCGAGGTCGTAGTCGGCGTCCTTCCCCGCGAGATTGGCGCGCAGGCGTCCGCCGTCGAAAAGCGGCAGCCGCAGCGCCGCGCCGAACGCGGGATTCTCGCTGCGCACGTTAAGCAATTTGGCGAAGCTGATGCTCTCCAGGCCGACGAGGGCGCTGAGATTGACGTTGGGATAGAACTGCGCCTTGGCGGCGTCGATGTCGCGGCGCGCCGATTCCACGCGCCAGCGCTGCGCCACCACGTCCGGCCGCCGGCCGAGCAGGTCCGCGGGCAGCACCGAAGGAAGCGCGACCGACTGCGGCTGAAGCTGCGGGCGCGTGATGGCGAGGCCGCGATCGGGACCCTTGCCTAGCAGCGCCGCGAGCAGATTGCGCCCGAGCGCGATTTCCTCCTCCAGCTGCGCGATGCGTTCGCGCGCGGCCGGGATCGATCCTTCCGCCTGTTTCAATTCTATCTTCGAGTCCAGTCCGGCTTTCAAGCGCTTCTGCGTGAGATCGAATATCGCCTGGCGCTGCGCCAGCGTTTTCCGGGCGAGATCGAGCTGCTCGAAGCTGTGCGCGAGCTGCACATAGCTGCGCGCGACGCTGGCCGCGAGCAGCAGCCTGACCGCGGATGCGTCCACTTCGGCCGCCCGCGCCTGCCCGAGTGCGGCTTCGTAGGCGGCGCGGTTGTGGCCCCACAGGTCGAATTCGTAGCTGAAGCTCGCGCTGAGATCGGTCTGCGTGTACCAGTTACCCGCAATCGGCGGCGGGAAGATGCCGTTGCTGGAGTAGCGCTGGCGCACGACGTTGGCGCCGGCATTCGCCTGCGGCGCGAGCGCCGCGCCGTAGCTTGCCGCGAACGCGCGCGCTCTCTCGATGCGCGCGCGCGCGCTCGCCATGCCCGGGTTGCCTGCGAGCGCCTCGGCGATCAGCGCGTTCAGTTGCGGATCACCGAAGCGCCGCCACCATTCGGCGGCAGGCCATGCGGCCGAGGGCTTCGCGGCGGCGAGCGAAGTCCTGGCCGCCAGCGATGCGGGGTCGGTCGGCCGGGCTGTGGGCGCGAGTCCGCGGAAATTGGCGCAGCCCGCGGCAAGCAGCGCGGCGGCCAGGGTGGCGATGGCAGCTTGCGCTCGCATCATGCGTTGCCGGCCATGCGCGTGAGCAGCTGCTCGAGTTGCGCCACATCGCTCTTGGTGAAACCGCGCAGCAGGCGGTTGTACACCTGCACCAGCGCTTCGAGAATCCTCGGATAGAGCTTGCTCCCGTCGGCGGTCAGTTCCAGGCGCACCGCCCTGCGGTCGCTCTCGGTGCGCACGCGCCGCAGCACGCCTTTCTTTTCGAGGCGGTCGAGCAGTCGCGTCATCGCGCCCGGGTTGTAAATCAGTATCTTGCACAGCTCGGCCGCGGTGCAGGCGGCGCCGTCGCCCAGCAGCATGACCACGATCCACTGCGCATGGCTGATATCCAGCGGTGCGAGTTCGTGGTCGATCGCCTCGACAATGGTCCGGCGGGCGAGGGCGATATGGGCGCCGACGGCCTGGCTGGGGCGGAAGGTGTCGATGGCGTAAATGGGCTGCATCGCGATACGGGGTGCGGAATAAAGGCGAGGGATGCTAATTGCCTAGGCAAATATTGTCAAGGCAATTGCGACAGGCTGTCATTTGCGACTGGCAATTGCGACGGGCTGCGACAGGCAAATGCGGCGGTATTGCTAGCCCAAAGCCGGCGCAGGGACGGCGCAGCGACGTTTCGGAACAAATTGAATTTGCGGGAAAACATCGCATCATGCCGGCTGTGGCCGCCGGCATCGGCAGGAGCCGGTTTATCCGAGCGATGTAGCTTGGGCAGTATGGCGGCACCGCGTAGATCTCCGCTCCCTGGCCAGGGATCGCCAAGAGCCAGCGGACCGCCGCCTCCACCGGCCAACGCGACCAAGCCGCTGAGCGAAGCGATAGTCAGGTAGACGGCACGCAGCGATACTCGAGGCGCAATGCATGCCTGAGCGCGATCCTCGGAGCCGGTGGATTCTTGTCGATCGGCGTTTTGTGTGAGGCAAAATGCTCAATGTGCGGCACAATACGCATGGCCTTGCCCGTCGCGAAACGCGTGGCGGACGAGCCTTTTGGGCGTCGATTAATAACTGCGGATTCATTGATCCAGGTCAAAGAATTCGCCAAATGTATTCTGTATACAAGACGCTTAGCCTGGGAGTTCTTCGAACCTAAATATAACGAGGAGGAGCGAAATGGCAGCAAACAGAGTGATACTCGAAGCGTCGGAGATGCCGACTCATTGGTACAACGTCATCGCCGACATGCCGAATCCGCCCGCACCCCCTTTGGGGCCGGATGGCAAGCCGGTCGGTCCGGAGCAGATGCTGCAGATCTTTTCCATGCCCATCCTCGAACAGGAGATGTCTGCGGAGCGTTGGATTCCGATTCCCGAACCGGTGCGCGAGATTTATAGCCTTTGGCGGCCGACGCCGCTGTGCCGTGCCGCGCGGCTGGAGAAGATTTTGGGCACGCCGGCCAAAATCTATTACAAGAACGAAAGCGTCTCTCCGGCCGGTTCGCACAAGCCGAACTCAGCCGTGGCGCAGGCCTATTTCAATAAGCAGGCCGGCATCAAACGCATGACCACCGAGACCGGCGCCGGGCAGTGGGGTTCGGCTCTGTCTTTCGCGGCGCAAATGTTTGAAATCGAACTGCGCATCTATATGGTCAAGGTCAGCTACGAGCAAAAGCCTTACCGGCGTTCGATGATGCAAACCTGGGGCGCCGAAGTTCTGGCCAGCCCGACGAATCTGACCCAGTCCGGCCGCAATGCCTTGGCGAAAGATGCGAACAATCCCGGCTCGCTCGGTCTGGCAATCTCCGAGGCCGTGGAGGAGGCAGCCGGTCGCGAGGATACCAAGTACGGCTTGGGTTCGGTGCTGAACCATGTGCTCTTGCACCAGACGATCATCGGCCTCGAAGCGAAGAAGCAGTTCGAGAAAATCAACGTCTATCCGGATATGATCTTCGCTCCCTGCGGCGGCGGCTCGAACTTTGCCGGCGTCGCCTTCCCGTTTTTCGCCGACAAGGCGGCGGGCAAAAAGGTGCGCCTGGTGGCGGTGGAGCCGAGTTCCTGTCCGACCCTGACCAAGGGGCACTATGCCTATGACTTCGGCGACGAGTCCGGCTATACCCCGCTCATGCTGATGTACACGCTCGGTCATGACTTCATGCCGCCTTCTATCCACGCCGGCGGCTTGCGCTATCACGGCGACTCGCCGCTGGTGTCTCAGCTTCTCAAGGAGCAATTGATCGAGGCGGTGGCCGTTCCGCAAGTCGCGACTTTCGCCGCCGGAGTGCAGTTTGCACGTGCCGAGGGGATCATTCCGGCCCCGGAGTCGAACCACGCCATCCGTGCCGTGATCGACGAGGCGCTGAACTGCAAGAAGACCGGGGAGCCGAAGACTTTGTTCTTCAACCTCTCCGGCCATGGTCACTTCGACATGGCCTCCTATGACCGCTACTTCGCAGGCAAGCTCGAGGACTATGCCTATCCGGAAGCGGAGATCAAGGCCGCATTGGAGCGCCTGCCCAAGGTAGCTTGAGACTGTGCCCGCCGCGCCTGGCGCGCGGCGGGCCTGCCAAGCTGAACCGGGGGCGGCTGCTGATCCAGTTTTTACCGCGTCGCCATTGCCGCTATCCAGCGGTGCGCTGAGTGTTCGCGACCTGCCACCGCAGACATGAGAAAAGGAGAGCGGCGGCCCTAGCGGAAAAGGATAAAGCATGGACATGAAGGCAGGGGACCATCGCATTTTGCTGGGCAATGAGGCCATATCGAGAGGCCTTGTTGAAGCGGGTTGCCAGTTCATGACGGCCTATCCCGGAACACCGAGTTCCGAAATACTGCCGGCCGTGGTCGCATTCGGGAAAGAGCTTGGGCTCAATCTCTACGCGGAGTGGTCCACCAACGAAAAGGTGGCGCTGGAGACCGCCCTGGCTGCCGCCTATTCGGGCAAGCGCGCGGCCGTGGCGATGAAGCAGGTCGGCCTGAACGTCGCGGCCGACCCGGCGCTTTCCTCGGCTTATGTCGGCGTGGTGGGCGGTCTGATACTTATCGTGGCCGATGATCCGGGCTTGCACTCGTCGCAGACGGAGCAGGACTCGCGCCTGTTCGCCTTGTTCTCGAAAATTCCCGTGCTCGACCCCTCCAGTCCGCAGGAAGCCAAGGACATGGTGCCGCTGGCTTTCGAACTTTCCGAGCGCCATCAGACACCCGTAATGCTAAGGCCCACGGTGCGCGTGTGCCATTCGGAACAATCGATCGAATGCGGGCCGGTAAACGCGCCATCCCGAACGGCCGGATTCGAGAAAGACCCCCGGCGCTGGGCGGCGACGCCGGGCGCCAGACGGCAGCTGCACCAGCAGCTGAATCGGAAGCTGGCGGCGATCGAAAGCGAGTTCGAGACCTGGCGCGGCAATCAGGCTTTTTTTCCTGGGGGCTCGCCGCAGCAGCGCGCGCCGCTGGGCATTGTCGCGGCAGGGGTCAGCTACGCCTACCTGAAGGACATGCTGCACTCCCTCGGGCTGGAGCATCAGTTACCGCTCCTGAAGATTGTCACGGCTTACCCGCTGCCGCGCACCCTGGTCGCCGATTTCGCCCGGCGCTGCGAGCGTCTTATCGTGTTCGAAGAAACCGACGCGACGATCGAACTGCAGATCAGGTTGTCGATACCGGTGTGGGGACGGCTCACGGCGCATGTTCCCTCCGATGGCGAGTTGACACCCGGGGTCATCGAAAAGCTGCTGTTGGCGGCTGCCGGCGAGGCCGGCTTGGTGGCAAATGCACGAGTTCCCAATCGACTGCAGGAAGCCGTGGTGGCGCTCGAGCTGCCCGTCCGCCGACCGACCTTTTGCCCCGGCTGCGGGCACCGCGCCGCTTTCTACTCGCTGCGGCGCGCGTTTCCCGATGCCATTTTCCCCGGCGACATAGGCTGTTACACGCTGGGTTTGAATCAGGGCGCGGTCGACACCGTGCACGATATGGGCGCTTCCATCTCCATGGCATCGGGTTTTTACCATGCCTATGCCCAGGACGGGAAAACGCCGCCGATCTTCGCCACCATAGGCGACGGTACCTTCTTTCATTCCGGCGCGGCGGGGCTGGAGAACGCGGTGTACAACGGCGCGCGCTTCGTGCTGCTGGTTCTGGACAACGGCACCATCGGCATGACCGGCATGCAGCCGACGCCAGAATTCGGCGAGACGGCCGATGGCCATAGCGGAGGCATGGTTCATCTCGAAACCCTGATCAGGGGCTGCGGCGTCAACCATGTGACGCACGCCGATCCCTACGACTTAGCCGGCTTTCAGCGCACGCTGCTGGACGCGCTGGATCACAGCCGTGCCGGGAACGGAGGGGTCGCAGCAATCATCGCCCGCTATGTGTGCGTGACGCAGATGAAAGGACTGGGTCCGGACAAAGCAGCCCTGCCGGTAGAGGTACACCACGGACCGCGCCCGCGTTCGGCGCAAACCCTTGCGGCACTCGACCCGCGGTGGATGCCGCACTACCAGGACCGCTTGTCCCCCTGCTCCGAGGCCTGTCCGGCTGGCAACGACATCGAAGGCCTGATGACTCTGGTCGCCCAGGACAACTGGACCGAAGCCGCCAGGATTCTATACGAGGAGCATCCCTTCCCGTCGACCCTGGGCCGCGTTTGTCCGCACCCCTGCGAGAGCAAGTGCAATCGGGCTGCCTACGACGGCGAGCTGTCGATCAACGCCATCGAACGCATGGCCGGCGACCGCGGCCATTCGGCCGCCAATTTTGCCAGCAGGACGCGGGTGCTCGGCAAGAGTGTGGCCGTAGTCGGCGGCGGGCCGTCGGGACTGACGGCTGCTTACCATCTGGCCCGCCTGGGCTATGGCGTCGAGATTTACGAATCGCTGCCGGAGATCGGCGGCATGCTGCGCTGGGCAATCACCGAATATCGCCTGCCCGCCGGCGTCCTGCAGCGAGAGCTTGAGGTATTCAAGTCGCTCGGCGTCACGGTGCACACCGGGATACGCCTCGGCAGGGACATGGCTTGGTCGGAACTGGACCACTTCGATGCAGTATTTTTGGCCACCGGCGCCTGGAAGCAAAGGCGTCTCGGGATCGCCGGCGAAGAACGCGCAGGCGTTCTGAGCGGGCTCGATTATTTGTGCCAGGTGCGCGCCGGTGTAGCGCCCGCGCTCGGCGCCCGCGTCGCCGTGATCGGCGGCGGCAACACGGCCATAGATGCCGCCCGCACGGCCAGGCGCGAGGGTGCTGCGGTCGATGTTTACTATGACGTGCTGCTGGCAATACCGGCAGAAGTGAGGGCCGCGCGCGACGAGGGCATCGTGTTTCATCACCAAGTGGTTCCGGTCATGTTCGAAGACGGCGAAGCCGGCAAGGTGAAACTGCTGCTGCGCGATCTCGCCGTGGCCAAACCGGACGCGCGCGGGGATGCGCCGGTCTTCTGCACCGAAACCAATGAGGCCGATAGCGTCCTTGTTTGTATTGGCGGCGACGCAGACCTGACTTACCTCGGCCAGCAGAAGCTGAGCGACAAGGGCAGATTGGCGGTCGACGCGTGGGGGCGAACGCGCCAGCCGCGCGTCTTCGCCGGCGGCGATGCTTCCAGCGTGGGTACGGGTACGGTGGTCGGCGCGATCAATGCCGGCAAACGTGCCGCCCTGGCAATCCATGAACGGCTTGGCGGCAAAGCGCTCGACGCGCGCACGCTCGAACTCGGCGCCGGTCCCGGCATCGCCGCCGCGGTCGCACAGGGGAAGGCCGCGGTCCGTCCATTCGCGCGCATCGGTCAGATAGAGCCGGCCGCGGGTCCGGAGGCTATCAAGCTGCAGTTCTTTCGCAAGACGCCGCGCGCGGAACCCCGGCGTCGCGCGCCGAACGATTCGATCTGGAACTTCGACGAAGTCAATTTCGGCCTCGGTTCCGAGGAGGCTGCGGCAGAGGCACGGGAGCGCTGCTTCCATTGCGGCGTTTGCACCCACTGCGACATCTGCGTCAACGTCTGTCCGAGCGCCGCCATCGAGCAAATCGACGGCGCCTACCGGATCGACAGGAGCAAGTGCACGGCCTGCCGCGTTTGCGCCGCCGAATGTCCGCGCGGCGCCATCAGCATGCCGCAAACGGGCGTCTGCATCGCTTGCGGCTACTGCACCACTTGGTTCGAGTGCCCCTCGCTAAAACGCAGAACGGACGGTCTGGTGGATATCGACAGGCGCACCTGCATCGATTGCGGCCTGTGCGTCCAGGTCTGCGCGCAGGGAGCCATACGGCCTCGGCAAACCCGGCAAGTGGAGGTCCGCATATGAGCTGCCAGGCGATCATCGCCGGGGTCGGCGGGCAGGGCGTGCTGTTTGCCGCGAAGGTCCTTACCGAAGTAGCCCGTCGCAGGCGGCAG
>DATKUQ010000583.1:0-2908 GCA_035530495.1 Burkholderiales bacterium | reverse complement strand
GTTGATTTTGACGCCAGGGCGCTGGACTTTGAACGCCATCGCGTCCAGCAGATGCTGCCGCTCTGCCAGGTCTGAAATCAGTCGCTCGACGTGCGCCAGCCACGGGCCGGGATCTCCCCCCACGCAGTCCGGGCGGGCGTTGCGCCACTTGTTCCCGAACACCTGCCCGACGTGCTCGCACAAGACTGCGCGCCCAGGCGCGTAGGTGATACCCTGCAACATCCGACCACGCATCGCCGCGCGGTTTTCGTCGTATGACGTTGCCGCCTCGACCCGGCGCGCCCCGCCTGATGCACTGGCGTGGATGCTGTGGCATCGGACGTGCCTGTATAGCGCGTTGAATGAGTTTCGGCTGTATTCCACACACTGCTGGACGTCGAAATACCCGTCGTCGGGCACGACGTAGGCGAATCTTTTGTGCCACTCGCCGACCTCCAGCAACGACGGGTCGCGCTCGTCTGCTGCGGCCTGCGCCTGCGCGTGCTCCTCCGATTCCGGCCCCGTCGGTTTCGGCGGCTCCGGCTCCGGCTGCTGCGCGAACACGCTGGTGCGCGGGGCGATCCAGGCCCGTGCGTCCTGCCACGACGCGAAACCGCTGTCCGCAGCGTCCCACCCGTCGGGCATCCCTGCCGGATCGATGATCTTCACCTCCGGGCACCGCTCGGCCAGCATCGCTGCCAGGCGCTGCATTGTTGCAATACCCGCGTCGTCGGCGTCTGGCCACAGGAGGATCTTGCGCCCGTGGACGTGTCGCCAGTCGGCGCGGTTCACGGCCTGCCCGCCACCGGGCCAGGTGCAGACGACGTACGGCCCGCTGATCGCTGCCGCAGCGTCTGCGGCTTTCTCGCCCTCGACGATGAGCGCCGGGTCTGCGCTGCGTGCCTCCAGTTCCTGTATCCGGTACAGCGGCCTCGGGACGGGCCAATGACCCATGCCCCACCGGTCGCCGTCCCAGGTCCACGGAACGATCTGCTTGCGCTGCCCTGCCGGGTCGTATCTGGCGACGTAGCCGAGCACCTCCCCGTTGCCGTCCCAGTATGTCCAGCGGGCGCTCGGTGCGCCGTATGCCGGGTGGACGCACTCGCAGTCCGCTGCCGCCTCGGGGACGGGCGAGATTACGGTGCGCTGCGGTTTCGCCGGTTTTGCTGGCCGCGCTGGCGCTGCCGCCGTGCTGCCGTCGTCTAGCTCGCGGTATGCCTCGGCCATCGTCAGTTCGTGGATCGCAGCGTAGAGGTCGATGAGGTCCCCGCCCCTGTCACTGGTGGCGAAGTCGGCCCAACGGCCGCTCAGCAGGTTGACGCTGAGCGAGGTGCCCTCGCCGCCGCTGAGATCGCCGCAGACCCATTCGTGGCCCCTGCGCCTGCCGCCAGGCAGCCACTGGGGAACCAGGGTTTCGCTGCCGAGAAGCAGGCGCTGCGCGAGCGCGGAGAAGTCGAGTTTCATGCGCCCCCCAGCAGTTTCTGCGCGTCTTCGACACTGCGGCAAACCCCGGCCACGCCGCCCGCAGCACGGATCGACGCAAGGAATTCCTCCTGCCCGGGGCGCATGCGGCCGGTGCGCGACTTGACCTCGATCGCCAGCGTCCTGCCGTCTTTCAGCGTGCCCATGATGTCGCTCATCCCGCGCGCAGTGTTGGCGCGGATGTAGCGCACTGACCCGTCCCGGTTCCGCTCCTGAAACGTGCCGCTGTTCTGCCGCCAGCACATCGCCACGCGCGGATGCCGCTTCAGCAGCTGGATGATCGCCCGCAGGATCTCGGCCTCGCTCGGCTCGCCTGACGGCTGCGCTGGTGCGCGTTTTTTCGGCTCTGCCGGGATCGGCAGTTCCCGTGCCGGTTTACCGCTGAGTGCGGCGTACAGTGCCTCAGTTTTCTGGTTGCGGAGCATCTGCTCACGCAACGTGCGTCTGCCTCGTTCTGTCATGCGTTGATCTCCACTGAAAAACGAATGCGCGATGGGCGTCTATCGCGCGTTAGGGCGCTTCAGGCGCACAAGCCTTGTACTCGCGCAAGTTGCTGGCTGTCGGCCACGGAAGTGACCCATTGCGCCGCCGTGAAAACTCGCTGTTGCTCTTGCAGATAAACAAGTTTTCCGGCCGGTTGTCGTCCGGGTTCCTGTTCAGCCGTATCACGAACTCATCGCGCGTCACCACCCGGCCGATGGCGCGGCTTGCAGCAAGGCGGTGATCGCCGATGTACTTGCTTACATAGCCGGGTCGGACAAGCAGCGTCATGTGGTCGCCACGTCCATCCACATAGCCGCCTTCAAATTCGGCGCTCCTGGCTCCAACGTAGTACGCGCGTTGGCATTCGCTAGAGCAGCAGCCGGCACCGCCACGCTTTGCAATGGTTGAGGGCGACAAGTAAAACAAAGCGTCGCAGTTCAAGCACCTGTGCTCGTCGCCGCGCTTCTTGGCTGCGTCTTTGCAGCGCACAGAGCAATATCGCTTGTAGCCATCTCCGGACTTGTGGCTGCTTCTGGCGGCAGGAAACATTGACTCGCAGTATTCGCAAACCTTGTCTTTGCTTGGCGGCACATGGTCTGCGGCAAAGCACTCGCGGCTGCAAAATTGCGGCCACTTTCCGTGGTCCTGCACTGCCACAAACGATTGACGGCATGCGCGACAGCTCAGTTGCCTGCGCTCGGCCGTGCGGTCGTTCGCATGCCTGCACGACATGCTGCAAAAGCGCGACTTTACCGCCTGCGAAGGCGGCAGGGTGTAGCCTTTGTGGCACTGCTCGCAAGTCTTATGTATCGGCATAGTCCTTCTCGTTTCTCCACCAGCACCATAACCCCTCGCTCAAACCGACCGCCTACGGCGGCGGTTCATCTTGATCGCCCAGTCACGCGTCAGTCTCCACAGGTGCGTCACGCAGGCTCAACTGCAACACTGCGCTCGGGTCGTAGGC
>DATKUQ010000582.1:0-3958 GCA_035530495.1 Burkholderiales bacterium | reverse complement strand
TATCGTAGAGGCTGATGCCCGCGCGCGCAGCCGGCGTCGGTGGCAGCCGGTGCAGCGCATGATGTGCGAACTTGAAGTCCGCGCGCTTGAGCCCGCAGGCCATCAGCACCGCTTGGTGCGCGACGCTGCCCAGGGCCAGGACCACGCGCGGCGGCCGCCGGCGCAGCTCCGCCGCGAGGTAGCGGTTGCAGCAGTGGATCTCCTCCGGCAGCGGCTTGTTTTGCGGCGGCAGGCATTTCACCGCGTTGCTGATGCGGCAGTTTTTGAGCACCAAGGGGTCGTCGGCGGCCTCCGATACCGCTCGGCTGGCGAAGCCGAACTGGTGCAGACTGCGGTACAGCAGGATGCCCGCATGGTCGCCGGTGAAAGGCCGTCCGCTGCGATTGGCCCCGTGCATGCCCGGTGCGAGGCCCACGACCAGCAATTGCGCTGCCGGATCGCCGAACGCGGGTACCGGCCGTGCATGGTAGTCCGGATGGTCGCGCCGCACCTGATCGAGAAAGCCGGCGAGCCGCGGGCAGTCACGGCAATCGAGATTGAAACTGTCGGACACGAAATGCTGCCCGTTCGGAGGTTCGCGGCTCAAGCGAACGCGGCGGCGAAACGGTCCAGCGCCGCCTTGGCCAGGGCGAAGCGGGCATTCGAGCGCAGCGCACCGAGGCCCGGCGGCAGGCGCGCGCCGCGCATGGCCTCGGCACGGCGCCGGTTGATAGAGCCGGACCCGAGCCCGGCCAGCAGTTCGCGCGCAGATCCCGGCGCATTGCACACCAGCACCATATCGCAGCCGGCGCCTAGCGCGGCGTGCGCACGTTCCACCAGGCCGCCGGCGACACTTGCGCCTTCCATCGACAGGTCGTCGCTGAATATCATGCCTTCGAATTGCAGTTGGGTGCGCAGGATTTCGCGCAACCATTTGGACGAAAATCCGGCCGGCTGCGCATCAACGCTGGGATAGATCACGTGCGCCGGCATCACCGCCGACAGCCCCTGCTCGATCAGTGCCTTGTACGGCAGCAGATCCGCCGCCTCGATTTCGGCGTAGCTGCGCTCGTCGACCGGCAGCGCAAGATGGGAATCGGCGCGCACATGACCGTGCCCGGGAAAATGTTTGCCCACGCCGGCCATCCCGGCTTCGCGCAGGCCCGCGATCAGGGCCGCCGCCAGTTGTGCGATCGCCTCCGGGTCGGAGTGAAATGCGCGATCGCCGATCACGCCGCTTGCGCCGAAATCCACGTCGAGCACCGGGGTGAAGCTGAAGTCGACGCCGCAGGCCAGGAGTTCGCTTGCCAGCACATAGGCGATGTCGCGCGCCGCAGCGAGCGCCGCCGCGCGGTCGCGGTCCCAGGCCTCGCCCAGTCGCCGCATCGGCGGTATGCGCGAAAACCCTTCCTGGAAACGCTGCACCCGGCCGCCCTCGTGATCGACTGCGATGAGCAGCTCGGGCCGGCGCAGGCAACGGATCGCAGCAGTCAGTTCGCACAGTTGCTGCGGCGAGCGGTAATTGCGCGAAAACAGGATCACGCCGCCAACCAAGGGGTTGCGCAACACGGCGCTTTCGGCAGCGCTCAACTCTGTTCCCGCAAGGTCGAGCATCACCGGACCCAAGTCCACCTTCCCGCGGTCTTCATTCATGGTCTTCACCTTCGAGGACGACGAAAGCGCAGGCCATCTCGACTTCGTCGCTCAGGCTCAAGTGCGCCCGGCTGATGCCGCGTTGTTCGAGCAGCGCGGCCAGCGGCTCGGAGAACTTCAGATAGGGCCTGCCCGAACGTTCATTGGCGACGCTGACATTATGCCAATTGACCGGAAAACGGATACCGGTGCCCATGGCTTTCGAAAACGCTTCCTTGGCGGCAAAGCGCTTGGCCAGGTAATGCGCCGGTTTCACGTGCGCACGGAAGCGCCGGTATTCGTCCTCCACCAGGACGCGCTGGGCGAAGCGCTCGCCGAAGCGCGCCAGCGCACGCTCGATGCGGCGCACGTCGATCAGGTCGGTGCCAGTGCCCAGGATCACGCGCGCCGCGCTTCGGTCATCAGCCGTTTCATTTCGCGCACCGCCGCCTCCCAGCCGGCGAAAACCGCATACGCCACTATCGCGTGGCCGATGTTGAGTTCGGCAATATCCGAGATGGCGGCGACCGGGGCTACATTGTCGTAGTTCAGGCCATGGCCCGCGTTGACCTTCAGGCCGATGCGCTTGCCGTATTCGACGGCCTGGCGGATACGCTCGAACTCGAGCTGTTGTTCTGCCCCGGCCGCGTCGGCGTAATGGCCGGTGTGAAGCTCGATCACCGGCGCGCCGGCTGCCTTGGCCGCGTCGATCTGGGCATTGTCGGCATCGATGAACAGCGACACGCGAATGCCGGAATCGCCGAGCAGTTTGCAGGCATCGCGCACGCGCTCGAACTGGCTCGCCACGTCCAGCCCGCCCTCGGTGGTCAGCTCCATGCGCCGCTCCGGCACCAGACAGACGTCGTGCGGGCGGATGCGCAGCGCGATCTGCAGCATCTCGGGCGTCACTGCCGATTCCAGATTCATGCGCTTTTTCAGCTGCGCGCGCAGCGTCTCGACGTCGCGGTCCTGGATGTGACGCCTGTCCTCGCGTAAATGCAAAGTAATGGCGTCGGCGCCGGCGCCCTCGGCCAGCAAGGCGGCGCGCACCGGGTCCGGATAGGTCGTTCCGCGCGCCTGGCGCAGCGTGGCGACATGGTCGATATTTACGCCGAGTTCGATCACAGCTGTCTTAGCTCCTCGAATATGCGTCGGCTGTTGAGCGGCTTTTGCTCCAGACGATGGCTGATGAGCAGGCGCATCAGCGCCTTTGCCTGCTGCAGCGTCGACGGATCCGAGTACTCATCATGGGCGATGTCCAGCAGTGTTTGCCCCGAGAGCACCAGTCCGGCCTGCGCCGCGCCGTTCACCGCCACCGGTCCGCGTTCGGGCTCGTAGGCGTAAAGCTTGCCTGGGTCTATCCCCACGCCGCTCGCGCCCTCCAACGCCAGCGCGTAGCCCAGTTCGCGCAGCAGAGCCTTCTCGAATCGGCGCAGCACCGCACCGGGCTCGGGTTCTGCGGCCAGGCGCGCGAGCGCGGTCTGATAATCCAGGAACAGTTGCTCGTGCGCGTCTTCGCGCGGCAACAGCTTCAACAGCAGCTCGTTGAGATAGAAACCGCACAGCAGCGCCCTGCCCTGCAGGCGTTGCTGCCCGCCTTGCCACTCCGCGCGCAGCAGCAGTCGCAACTCGCCACGTCCGGACCAGGATAGTTCAAGGGGCTGGAACGCCATGATGCTGCCGCGCAAAGCCGAGCGCGGGCGCTTGGCGCCGCGCGCCACCATGGCCACGCGTCCGTGCGCGCGGGTGAAGGCTTCCACCACCAGGCTGGTTTCGCGGAAGGCGTAGGTATGCAGTACGTAGCCGGGCTGGTTGTCCTGCCGCGCACGCGCGCTCATGGCTCGAAACCCAGGTTCTTCAGCGTACGCTCGTCGTCGGCCCAGCCATGCTTGACCTTGACCCAGATTTGCAGGAACACCTTGCCGCCGAACAGCTTCTCCATGTCGCGCCGCGCGTCGCTTCCGATCAGCTTCAGCTTGTCGCCGCCCTTGCCGATGACCATCGCCTTGTGGCTGGCCTTGTCGACGATAATGGCCACGTGGATGCGGCGCAGCCTGCCTTCGGTCTCGAATTTTTCGATCACCGTAGTGGCGCGGTAAGGCAATTCGTCGCCAAGATGGCGGAATAGTTTTTCGCGTACCAGTTCCGCCGCGAGAAAGCGTTCGCTGCGGTCGGTGATCTCGCCCCCGGGGTAAATTGCCGGCTGTTGCGGCAGGTGCGCGCGCAGTGCCAGCAGCAGCTCCGGCGTCTGCTCCCCGCTCTTGGCGCTGAGCGGCACGATGTCCGAAAATGCGCGCTCAGCCTGTAATTGCGCCAGCAGAGGCAGCAGGAGCTTCTTGTCCGGCAG
>DATKUQ010000581.1:0-2492 GCA_035530495.1 Burkholderiales bacterium | reverse complement strand
GATGATCAACCGTCTGGTCGAGCCCACGTCGGGAAGCGTGAGCATTGAAGGACAGGACGCGCAATCTGTCCCCGGGCATGCCCTGCGTCGCCGTATCGGCTACGTATTCCAGAAGGTCGGACTGTTTCCGCACATGACGGTCGAGCAAAACGTGGCGGTGCCGCTTTCGCTGCGTGACTGGAAACCGGAGCGCATTCGCGCACGCGTTCGCCAGATGCTGCAACTGGTTGAACTCGACCCGGCCCTGTGCAGCCGATACCCCGCCGAACTGTCGGGTGGACAACAGCAGCGGGTCGGCGTCGCGCGGGCGCTCTCGCCCGAACCCAAGCTCATGCTGCTCGATGAACCCTTTGGCGCGCTGGACCCGCTGACACGGGATCGCTTGCAGCAGTCCTTCCTCGAGATCCGCAAGCGCCTCGGCCTGACAGCCATCTTCGTTACCCACGACATGTCCGAGGCGCTGGTGCTCGCCGACCGCATTGCGGTAATGAATCACGGTCGCCTGGTTCAGATAGGAACGCCGGGCGAACTTCTGACTTCGCCCGCGGACGACTATGTGGATCGGCTGCTCGACACGCCGCGCCGGCAAGCGCGCGCGTTCGACGAACTCGCTGCAGGAGCAAGGCGATGAGCGAGCAGCTGGCGCTACTGCCCGGCTATCTCAACGCCCATCTTCAGCTTACTCTGGCCGCCTTGCTGCTCGGCGTCCTGATCAGCGTCCCGCTCGGCGTCCTGGTAGCGCGCGTGCGCTGGCTCGAGCAGCCAGTGCTCGGAGTCGCCAGCGTGATTCAGACCGTTCCGAGCCTCGCGCTGCTCGCGATCATGGTGCCGCTTCTGGCCGCGGCGCGCATGCCGAGCATCGGTTTCCTGCCGGCCTTCATCGGACTCGTGCTCTACAGCGTTCTGCCGATCCTGAGGAACACGGTGACCGGACTCGGGACAGTCGACCCCGCCCTCATCGAAGCAGCGCGAGGAGTCGGGATGACGCGTCGACAGCGGCTGCTCCGGGTGGAACTTCCCCTTGCAATGCCCGTCGTCATCGCCGGCATCCGAACCGCAACAGTATGGACCGTAGGCATGGCGACGCTATCGACGCCAGTCGGGGCGACGAGCCTCGGCAATTACATTTTCAGCGGCCTGCAGACCCGCAACCTGAGCGCGATTCTGGTCGGCTGTGTCGCTGCCGCCGGCCTGGCGCTGGTGCTCGATACCCTGGTCCGGCTCGTCGCAGTCGGCCTGGAACGCCGCCATCGCGGGATACTTGGTGCCGCGCTGGCTGCGCTTGCGCTGCTTTACCTTTATACCGGGGGCACGGCAGCCCGCGAGCTTCTGCAGGGCCGGCATGAGCGCATCGTCGTCGGCGCCAAGACGTTTACCGAGCAGTACATTCTGAGCGATATCATCGCCGGACAGATCGGGCACGAGACGGGAAGACGAACCGAGGTGGCGCAGTCCCTGGGTTCTACGGTGGCGATCGACGCGCTGCGCGCGGGGGATATCGATGTCTACGTGGACTACACCGGAACGATCTGGGCCACGCTGATGCACCGCGACTCGAGCTCTACTACCAACCGGTCGGAAATTCTGGGCGCGGTCACCCGCTTCCTGCAACAACGCTATGGCGTGTTTGTGGTCGGAGCCCTCGGCTTCGAGAACGCCTATGCCCTTGCCATGAGACGAAAGCAGGCGGAGAGGCTCGGTA
Organism: Burkholderiales bacterium; assembly: GCA_035530495.1. Classification (GTDB taxonomy): domain Bacteria; phylum Pseudomonadota; class Gammaproteobacteria; order Burkholderiales; family SG8-39; genus 2-12-FULL-64-23. The sequence continues at coordinate 790 of DATKUQ010000581.1, read as the reverse complement.
TCACGCGGATCAGCGATCTCGCGCGCTATGCCCCCACGCTGTCCATCGGAGGCGACTACGAATTCTTCGGGCGCCCAGAGTGGCGAGCGCTGCGCACAAAATATGGGCTCAAGTTCGCCAAGCAAAGGAGCATGGACTCCTCACTCATGTACCAGGCGCTCAAACAGGGAAACGTGGACGTGATTAGCGCGTACTCGACCGACGGCCGCATCGCGGCCATGGATCTTGTCGTCCTCGACGACGACCGCGGCGCCATTCCTCCCTATGATGCGCTGATCCTGGCAAGCGCGCGCCTGGAGCACCGCGACCCTGCTGTAATCGACGCGCTGAAGAAACTGGTCGACAAGATCGACGGCAACACCATGCGCCGGATGAATTTCGCGGTGGACGGAGGCGGCCAGAGTCCGCGCGCCGTTGCGAACCGTTTCCTCGAAGGGCTTTGGAGCAAGAAGTAAGTAACGCTTGCCGTCAGTTGCGCAATCGCCGGTCGGCTGGTACTATGCGACAAAACTAATATGCTGTCGCGGTTCCGAGCCCCCCAGGCTCTGTGTGTCCTCTGTGTGTCCAATGAGTTCGCTTTTCCCGCGAACTCGAGAATCAAGCCATTCCAGTCAATCACAATGTGGAGTTGAAGCCTATGAACGCTAATGCCACCCTTTCGATCGCATCGCCCAACCGAGCTTGGAAGGACCGCTTACAGCTGCCGGAACAGAAGCAGAAGTTGCCGCAGGATTCCGAATGGTTAGAGATCAACGAGGATGAAAGCTGGCGCAAGCTGCGGTTTCACGAC
>DATKUQ010000580.1:0-2125 GCA_035530495.1 Burkholderiales bacterium | reverse complement strand
CCGTCGCCGATCACGCGGGACCAGAGGAGTAAGCCCATGCAGGATCCATCCAAGTCTGGCTCCGGCCCAGGCGCATTGAACGCGGGAAGCGCGGCAATATTCCGCCAGGCAGCCGACGCGGGCCGGAACGCGCTGAGCAGTGCAGAGCTCGCCACCCTGTTATCCGGGCTTGGCTTCGGGTTCGAGGAAGGCGCGGCCTCCGTTACGGCCGCTTCCGCGGTCGACGTGCGCATCAGCCTGAACAATACGCGTGAATTCGGCATGGTTCTCAGCGCCGGGCTCGGCGGAGCGGATGCGGAACTGGACGAAAGCAATTACAGGAAGGACCGCGCTTCGGTTTACGCTGCCGCCGAGCTGACGAACGGCGAGGATTTCCTTGGCCTGTTCAGGCGCACGCTCGCATACCAAAAGCTGGCGGGTCTGGCCAGGCGCGAAGGACTGTCCCCGCCGGATGCACAACTCAGGACCTGTTTCGAGCGGCTGCTTGCATTTGCGGCCGAGCTTGCGCCCGATAAGTCCAAGGCGCCATTCGCGCTGCGCAGCCTGGAGCTGAACCCGGTGCATGTCGGTGAGCAATTGCTGGTGCGCCGGGCGGAGTGCGAATTCGGCGCGCCCGCCGCCGGCCGTCTGCCGCGTCCGATCCACAAGATCGACAAGCTTCTGCATCCGGCCTCGATCGGCATTATCGGCGTATCGGCCAGCGGCATGAACTTCGGCCGCATCATCCTGCGCAACCTGATGGGCAGCGGCTACAGCAAGGAGCGGCTGGTGATCATTCGCCCGGGCGAGAAGGAAATCGACGGCGTCAAATGCGTCGAAAGCCTGCGCGCGCTGCAGGGGAAGCTCGATTTGCTGATCGTCGCGGTCGCAGCCAGTGCCGTGTATGACTTGGTGGACGAAATCATAGAGACCGATGCGGTCGACTCGGTCATGCTCATTCCCGGGAGTCTGGGCGAGACCAGAAAAAGCAGGGAGCCTGCAGCCGCACTCGCGGTCAGGATCAACGCCGCACACGGCAAAGAGGGCGGCGGCCCGATATTTCTCGGAGCCAACTGCCTCGGCGTGGTCTCGCACCCCGGCTCTTACGATTCCTGGTTCATTCCGCTGGAGCGGCTGCCGAAACCGCAGAAGAAACCGGAAAGAAATTCCGTCATGCTGAGCCAGAGCGGAGCGTTCATGATCACGCGCATGAGCCAGAATCCGTGGCTGGATCCGCGCTATATGCTGGCCCTGGGCAATCAGACCGACCTTACCCACGGCGACATGCTCAATTTTTTTTGCGAGCGGCCGGAGATCGAGACCATAGGCATCTACGTCGAAGGTTTCAAGGACCTGGACGGACTCGCCTTCGCCAAGGCGGTGCGCAAGGCGGTGGTGAACGGCAAGCAGGTGGTGGTGTACAAATCGGGCAAGACCACGCCCGGCGCCGGCGGCGTCATGGGCCACACCGCGTCGATCGCAGGCGGCGCGACGCTGTTCGATTCGGTGGTGCGCCAGGCCGGGGCGATCGTCGCCGAGGACTTCACCAGTTTCGACGATCTGTTCTATATCGCCGGCGCCCTGCACCGGAAGAACATCCACGGCAGGCGCCTGGGGGCGATCAGCGGTGCGGGTTTCGAGGCGGTCGGCATGGCCGATTCGATCGAGTCGGATACCTTTTCGATGGAGATGGGCGCGCTCGAGGCGGGAACGGTCAAACGCCTGGAAGAGATCCTGGTCGCGAAGAAACTGGATGCGCTGGTGGAGGTCAGAAATCCCATCGACATCAATCCCGGCGCCGACGATGAAGCCCATCTGCAGATCACCGAGGCCTTCCTGCAGGATCCGAATATCGATGCGGTAGTAGTCGGGCTGGATCCGACCGCGCCCTCGGTGCGCGCGCTGGAGCAAAGCAAGCTGCGGCCCGGTTACGATATTGACGACGCGAAAAGCACGGTGCACCTGATGCCGCCCATCGTCGATCGCAACGACAAGCCGGTCATCGGCATCGTCGACGGCGGTGCGCTCTACGACGCGATGGCCGCGCGGCTGATGGACCAGGGCGTATGCGTGTTCCGCAATAGCGGGCGCGGCACCAAAGCACTGGTGCGCTACTGCGAGGCACGCAGGTATGCTGAAAGCCTGC
>DATKUQ010000579.1:0-4426 GCA_035530495.1 Burkholderiales bacterium | reverse complement strand
GCACGAAGATTTCGCCGCCGCTGCCCATGAGGCCCGACTGCAGCACCAGTTGCGCGGCTTCCGGGATGGACATGAAATAGCGTGTGATCTCGGGGTGGGTCACGGTTATCGGGCCGCCGCGCGCGATCTGCGCGCGAAATTTCGGCACCACGCTGCCGGTGCTGCCGAGCACGTTGCCGAAGCGCACCACGACGAAGCGCGTCGCGCTCGCGGCTTGAAATCCCTGGCACACGATTTCCGCGAGACGCTTGCTCGCGCCCATCACATTGGTCGGGTTGACCGCCTTGTCGGTGGAAACGAGTACGAATTTTTCCACGCCGTGGGCGATCGCGGCCTGGGCCACGCACCAGGTGCCGAGCACATTGTTCTGGATCGCCTCCCAGGCGTTGTCTTCCTCCATCAGCGGCACGTGCTTGTACGCGGCGGCGTGGAACACGAGCTGCGGCCGGTACGCGGCGAGCGCCTCGGCTACGCGCTCTGCATTTTTGACGTCGCCGATGACGCAGTTCAATTCGATTCCCGGGTATTGCTCGGCGAATTCCTGTTCCATCCGATAGAGCGCGAACTCGTTGTGCTCGTACAGCACCAGCCGCGCCGGCGCAAAACGCGCGATCTGCCGGCACAGCTCGGAGCCTATCGAGCCGCCGGCGCCGGTGACGAGGATGCTGCGGCCGCGTATCCATTCCTGCAGACGGCTCTCGTCGAGCAGTACCGGGTCGCGGCCGAGCAGGTCGTCCAGTTCGATGTTGCGCACCTGCGACACCGTGACCTTGCCGCTGACCAGATCCTGATACGAGGGTACGGTCAGGGCTTGCACGCCTGCGCGGCGGCAGATTTCCAGCGCGCGCCGGCGCGATTGGTGCGAGGCCGAAGGCATGGCGATAATGGCGCGCTCTACACCCAGTTTGGGTGCAAGGCCGACCAAATCCTCCAGCGCACCGAGTACGTTCACGCCCTGGATCCGGCGGCCGCGCTTGTCCGGGTCGTCGTCGAGCAGACCCAGCACGCGCCAGTCGCCGGCGCGCGCCAAATTCTTCAACAGATCCACGGCGGCATCCCCCGCCCCCAGTACCAGCACCGGAATTCCGGGCGCGCCGAGCACGTTGCGCACGCGGCCTTCCTTCCAAATCCGGTAGCCGAGCCGGCTGCCGCCCAGTATCAGAACCAGCAGCATCGGATCGAGCAGGATCACCGAACGCGGCACCGGTGGCTCCTGATGCGGCAGCATCAACAGTACCAGGGCGATCATCAGCGTCGACAGGCCCACGGCCACGGCGATGCGCTGCAGGTCGGCGACGCTGGCGTAGCGCCAGATGCCGCGGTACATCCCGGAAGCGAAGAAAACGGCCGTCTGCAGCGGCACCACCCAGAGCATGGCGTCCACCATGTTGGGGATGATGTATTGCGGAATTTCGGTGTTGAAGCGCAGCCAGTACGCGAGATACCACGCCGCGACCGCGGCGACGATATCGTGGGCCAGCGCGGCGGCAGAGCGCGGGTTAAGCGGGAGCATGCAGTTTGCGCGCCATATGGACAGCCCATTTCTTGTTGACCAATGCTGCGAGCGCCAGATAGACCGCCGCCCACAGGGCCAGGGCCAGCTGTTGCGCGAATGCCGGCGCGCGCAGCAGCGACCACGCGCAAATGCCGGCGGCCGCCATCAGAACATACTCCGCGCGCGCGGTGCGTGCGTGCCCCAGTCCCATTCTGATCAAGCGCTGATAGTAGTGCTCGCGGTGCGCCTGCCAGAAACGTTCGCCGCGCGCCGCGCGCTGCGCCAGCGTGAGGGTCGCATCGACGACGAAGGGAGAGAAAGTCAGCAGCGGAAACCACGCCGGCCAATAGGCGGCATACCAGCCGTAGACGCCTATCGCGGCCGCAAGAAACCCGAGCGGGATCGAGCCGACGTCGCCCATGAATATGCGCGCCGGATGGAAGTTGAATACCAGAAAAGCCGCCGCAGCGGCGCTGACCGAGGCGGCGAACCAGGTCAGCGTTGCGTCGCCGGCGGTCCAGGCAGCAACGGCATAGGCGCCGAAGCCGAACAGCGTCATGCCGCCCGCAAGCCCATCCGCGCCATCCATGAAATTGTAGAGGTTGGTGCTCCAGACAATGGCGAGCACCAGCAGCGCCGCCAGCGGCAGCGGCAGATCGGGCATCATGTAATAGACAAGACCCAGCGCGGCGAGCAGATGCGTCGCCAGCCGCAGCAGCAACGGCAGGCTGCGCCAGTCGTCGGCAAACGAAACCAGCGCCAGCGCCCCGCTCAGGCTGAGCCAGGTGCCGACGCCGTAGAAGAAAAGCGGACCGGTCAGCGCAATCGCACAGACCATGGCGAGCCCGCCGGAGCGCGACATGGGCGCATCATGCAGCGAGCGTTCGTTGGGCAGATCTTTGGGCAGGGCAGGGCTGCGTACCAGCACGAACAGCAGCGCGAGGCAGACGGCTGCCGCGAGCGGTGGGGCAAAATACATGTGGTTGCCGATACTCACCGATGAAATTCTACAGTTTGCCCCGCGCGTTCGTTATGCGCTTTGGCCGTGAGGATGAGTCCTTGCTCCGGATCGTGAGCGGGGCGCCAGCCGATTTCGTCCGCGATCCTGGAGGCGTCGATTTGGAGCGAGCCAACCAGGCGCCCGATCGCATCGCCTTGGCCGGTGCATGCGCCGGCCAGGCGCAGCAGGGAGGGCGGAAAAGGCAGCAGCCGCGGCGTCTTGCCCAGGCCGCGCGCCAGCGCGCGTATCAGTTGCGGCGTCGACAGGTCTTGCCCATCGCTGAGCAGATAGAGCCTCCCGGGGCCGGGATGATGTATTACCGCCAGCGTCGCATCGATCAGGTTGTCGACATAGACGAGGCTGCGGCGGTTGACGACCGAGGCGAACGGCAGCGGCAAGCCGCGCTCGATCCAGCCGAGCAGCCGCGCGAGGTTGCCCTTGACGCCGGGCCCATAGATCAGCGGCGGCCGCAACACGGTCACGGCCAGCCCGGTTTCTGCCGCAATCCGGCTCAAGGCCTGTTCCGCCTCCCATTTCGACCGGCCGTAAGCGTCGAGCGGGGCGGGCGCATCGCTTTCGCGGAAAGGCGCATCGACGGTCGCTTCGCCATTCACCTTGATCGAGCTCATATAGATCAGGCGCTTCACTCCTGCACCCGCCGCCGCGCGGGCCAAACGCTCGCTGCCGGCGACGTTGACCTGGCGGTATGCGGCAAGCGGATCGGACGCGGGGTCGTGCATCACGTGGGCGCGCGCGGCGAGGTGCACCACCATGTCCACCCCGGCGAGTGCCGCCTGCCAATCGGTATCGGGGCCGATATCGCCGACGCGCACGAGCTCGACGGCGGGCGCGAATGCCGCCAGCGCTGCACTCTCGCGCCGCACTGCGGCCTTCACCATGTGGCCTGCGGCAGCGAGGTGCGCGCACAGGCGCAGGCCGACAAAGCCGCCGGCGCCGGTCACCAGAATCGACGGAGGCGGCGCGCTCATCGTCCCGTCCATCGTACGTGTGTCGCGAGCAGCTCGCGATAATGAGCGAGCAGCGCGGCCGTCAGTTGCGCTTGCGCAAAGTCGCGCAGCGCGCGCTCCCTGGCGCGCTGGCCCATGCGCCTGCGCAGGTCTGCGTCGCCGGCCAGCGTGCGCATGCCTTGCGCGAGCTGCCCGATGTCGCCGGCGTCGAACAGGACGCCGGTTTCGCCCTCGACGATGGCGTCGGTAATGCCATAGATTCTCGCTCCTATGGCCGGCACGCCCGCGGCCGCGGCCTCGATCACGGTTACCGGGAATCCCTCGCGATAGCTGGGCAGGCACAGCAGGTCGCTCGCGCCCATGTAACGCTCGGGCACAGCGCTCAGGCCGGCGACATGCAGGCGGGCACGGCACGCGGCGCAGATCTGCTCGATCTCGGGCAGCAGCCTTTCCTCGTCCGGACCGACGATGAGCAGCCGACAAGCCGCGTCCTCGCGGGCGAGCGCGGCGAACGCGCGGGCCAGGTCGAGCACGCCCTTGTCGCGTTTGAGCCGCCCGATGAACAGGAACACCGGCGCGTCGGCGGGAATGCCGAGTTCGGCGCGCAGCGCAGCGCGCGCAGCGGCATCGGGCTTGAAGCGTTCACTGTCCACCCCGGCGATGGAGCCGTGATTCAGCACCCGCGATTTGGCCGCCGGGATCAGGCCGGCGGCGATCAGGAACTCGCGCTCCGAAGCGCTGACTACGAGCAGGTCGGTGGCGAGCCGTGCCACCAGTCGGTCCAGGTTCTTCAGCAACCAGCACAGCGCGCCGCGGCGCGTCACCCAGACTTCGCCCTGGAAGGTATGCAGCCGCACCGGCACGCCGGCCAGCCAGGCGGCAAGCATGCCGAGCAGTCCGGCCTTGGGGGTCAGGGTGTGGACCAGCTGATAGCGCTCCGCGCGGAAATGGCGCCACAGGCCG
>DATKUQ010000578.1:0-3452 GCA_035530495.1 Burkholderiales bacterium | reverse complement strand
TTCCCCTCGTGCTCCCCTAAATCAGGCGCCTGAGGACGATTCTATTAGGCGCTCTTAGATTGCTTTCAAATCTCCAGCCGACGTTTTGCCGTCCTGGCCTTTTTGCAGTTCGTACTGGATCTTTTGGCCCTCGTTCAAGTTGGACATACCCGCTTTCTCCACCGCCGAGATGTGCACAAACACGTCTTTCGAGCCGTCATCCGCCTGAATAAAACCGAAACCCTTGCTTGCGTTGAACCATTTCACCGTTCCAGTAGCCACGAGAATCTCCTGATATTAATGTAGTCGAATATCAACCCGGGCAATGGATCGGTCCAAGTCAATAGAACCACAGTCTAAAGCATCGGGCCCCGGCTTGCTACGGCAAGCGCATGAATCCGGAAAATACTTTTGCCCGGGTCTGTATCCTGGCGACCGGATTTGCGGGAGTTTGTTAGGATGCGCTACATGCCGAAACGCCTCGGGAGGGGACATATGCGGTCCATCATGATGCAAACGCCGCTGAGCCTGAATCAGCCGCTCGAGCAGGCCAACGCGCCGGATTCCAGCCGCGAACAACTGCGTAAGGAGGGGGGCAATGAACACCGCCACGGCGAATAAGCTCACGGCGCCGGCCATCCGGCTGCATCCGAACGACAATGTGCTGGTCGCGCGCCTCGATCTGGCGCAGGGAAGCTTGCTCGCCGAAGAGGGCGTAACCTGCCTCAACCGCATTCCCGCCGGGCACAAGGTGGCGGCGCGCGCGCTTGGCAAGGGCGATCCGGTGCTCAAGTACAACACGACCATCGGATTCGCGTCGGCGGACATCGCGCCGGGCACGCTGCTGCACCGGCTCAACATGGAGTTTCGCGAGTTCGACCGCGACTACGCCCACGCGCGCGACTACCATCCGGTGGACATGGTGCCGGAGGCCTCGCGCGCCAGCTTCATGGGCATCGTGCGCGAGGACGGACGCGTCGCGACGCGCAATTACATCGGCATTGTCTCGACCGTGAACTGCTCGGCCACGGTGTCGCACCGCATCGCCGCGTGGTTCACCGCGGAACGCTTGGCGGCGTTTCCGAACATCGACGGCGTCGCCGCGTTCACCCATTCGAGCGGCTGCGGCATGGAATTGTCGGGCGAACCGATGGATCTGCTGCGGCGCACGCTCGCGGGATACATCCGCCACGCCAATTTCGCCGCGGTGCTGGTGGTAGGTCTGGGCTGCGAGCGCAATCAGATCAATACGCTGTTCGAAAGCGAGAAGCTCACCAGCGGCACGAAACTGCGGAGCTTCGTGATGCAGGACAGCGGCGGGACGCGCCAGACGATAGCGGCGGGGGTCGCCGCAGTGCAGGAGCTGCTACCGGAAGCGAACCGCGTCACGCGCGTGCCGGTCCCGCTCAGCCACCTCACCGTCGGGCTGCAGTGCGGCGGCTCGGACAGCTTTTCCTCGATCACAGCCAATCCCGCGCTCGGCGCGTCGATGGACCTCCTCGTGCGCCATGGAGGCACTGCGGTACTGTCGGAGACGCCGGAGATCTACGGCGTCGAGCACATGCTCACGCGGCGCGCGGTCTCGCGCGAAGTCGGCGAGAAGCTGATAGCGCGCATCCGCTGGTGGAAGGACGTGTATGCGCTCGGCAGGGACGTCCAGATCAACGGCGTGGTGAGTCCCGGCAACCAGGCCGGCGGCCTCGCGAATATTCTCGAAAAATCGCTGGGCTCGGCGATGAAAGGCGGCACCGGGCCGCTGATGGAGGTGTACAAGTACGCCGAGCCGGTGCGGCAGAAAGGCTTCGTTTTCATGGATACGCCCGGCTACGACCCGGTTTCGGCCACCGGGCAGATCGCGGGCGGCGCCAACCTCGTGTGCTTCACCACCGGCCGTGGCTCGGCCTTCGGCTGCAAGCCCGCGCCCTCGATCAAGCTCGCCACCAATACGCCGATGTACCGCAAGCTCGAGGAGGACATGGACGTCAATTGCGGCCAGATCCTCGACGGCACGGCTAGCGTGGACCAGATGGGCGAGGAGATATTCCAGTGGATCCTGCGCATCGCCTCGGGGGAGAAGACGAAAAGCGAACTCCTCGGCCTGGGCGAGCACGAGTTCGTGCCCTGGCAGATAGGCATTACCGGCTGAAGTCAGCCTGGCGGCGTTAAGCCGGGGAAGCTTTGATTGTGACTCGGTTCAGATCGAATCCGGGTGCAGCTGGGAGTCTATTGCTTTGGCATGAACGGCGGGCCCCGAAGCGGCCGGTCGCATTTTCCGCGAGCAGCCGTGCAATCTTCGCGATGGTGCGCCCCCGGGTAGCGCGCTGTGTGCGTTAGCGTACAGATTTAGGGGTGACTTCTTGGGTAAGCTGTGGTGTCAGCAGCGCGGCATTTGCCCGTGTGGATGCCGCCAAATCCTAACGCTTTCGTAACGATGAGGAACCCAACATGAGAAAAATGTCCCTGCCTGTAATGGTATCTGCTGCGGCATTCGCGCTTGCCGCTTGTACAAATCAGCCCGTCCAGCAATCTCAGTATCCGTCTCAGGGATACCCGGCGCAAGCTCACCCATCCCGGAGCGTGTATGTGGGTACTGTAGAAAGGATCGAACTTGTAAACAGAAACGACCCCAATAACCTAGCCGGCACGGTGATTGGCGGTATCGTTGGTGGGCTCATAGGCCATCAACTCGGCGGCGGCAGGGGGCAGACGGCGGCCACGATAGTGGGCGCCGCAGGAGGTGCGTATGCGGGCAATCAGATTCAGCAACGTAGGCGCGCTTCCAATGAGTCGTTTCGCGTGACCGTTCGAATGGACAACGGGACAATTCAGACTATTACGACGGACAACGTCACGGATTTGCAAACTGGAGACAGAGTTCGCGTCGATGGCAACAACATCTCCCGCTATTGATGCAAAGCCCGAACCGTGGGCGCTCAGCGTGAAGATGCTGGAAGCCATCCTGCTGCGCGCCCGCAAGGCGATCGGATAAATCTTAGTTATTAGGGTCTGTTGACATTCAGCACATGAGCGCGACGGGGGTCATTTGGGATGCAGCGCAAGGCGCGCCAGTGTTGGGGCGGAGGGGCCCCAACCCCTCCTCGGGTGCCGTTTGGCTAGCCAAACAAGCGACGAGCAACGCCGCGATGCGCCCACGGCGCAGGCGCTTGCGCCTGCGCGTGTGCCCTCGGTGGAGCGCAACGGCAGCAGCCGTTGCGCTGTATCCCCCGTCCCTTCGGGTTGCCTCCAAATGCGGCGCCTGCATCGTTGCGCTCCTCGCCAAGGGAACCACCCTTGGCGTCGTCGCGCGCCTCGCAGTCATCCGCATTTGGAGGCAACGCGTCTCATGCGGTGAATGTCAACAGACCCTATGGCATGGTGCAGTCGTGATCCCCGAACTCGGGCATTTCGCCCTCACTCTCGCCTTGGCGCTCGCACTGGCGCAGGGTATTTTCCCCCTTCTGGGCGCCGCGCGC
>DATKUQ010000577.1:0-5653 GCA_035530495.1 Burkholderiales bacterium | reverse complement strand
TCTTTGAGAAAAATAGAGCCTCCCAGCACACGTTGGGAGGCTCTGATCCCGCTATCTACCAGACCGGAGCTGGCACTGGGGACAGCATGAAGCAAGCCGCATACCGTTGGTTTTACCGCATGCTCATCCTGGCCATGGCGCTGGGACCGTCTCTGTCTGACGCCCAGCATGACAACGACGGGCCGCTGCTGCAACAGGCGCGCGTAGACGTTGCGAAGGCGCTGGGGCGGCCCGCCGCAGATGTCAGCTTCGCGGGACTCAGGCTGATCCCGAGCAAGCTGGGTCCGGTTGTTTGTGGAAGCGCAAACGGCAAGCGCTTTCTTGCCGACGCGACGAAGACGCCCAGCCCGCCGCAAATAGAGGGCGCGCTGAGCCAAGCGATGTTCGATTACCTGTGGAACGCGCGCTGCCGCGGCATGTCCGCCGCCGCCGCGGCGGATGTCCTCACGCGTGAAATGAAGCACTAGTTCTGTGCCGCCTCAGCGGCTGCGCGCTATCTGACACGCAGATCGTTCTTGACCGCCTTGACGCCCGCGATGCCGCGCGCGGTTCTAAGCGCCTCGTCCATGGACAACTTCGACGCGACGTCGCCGCTGAGGTAGACCGTCCCTCTGACCGTGGCTACGTGAATATCAAACGATTTCAGGGAAGGTTGGTCCAGCAGTGCCGCCTTCACTTTGGCCGTAACGGCAGCATCGTCGACGTACTCCCCCGTGCTTTCCCTGGTGGGTGTCGCCGCGCAGCCCAACATGGTTGCAAGCGTGACGGCCAGGAAGACCGCCGCAGCCGTCTTATTGAACTTTTGCATTACAAGAGCCTCCATTGGTAGTTCCACAATTATTCATGCACTCTCCGCAAAAAGGCGGCGCTGGCACGACTGGCGTGGGATATTATCCCATTTTTCGAATGAGCTCAACCAAACAACTGCACCCCGCTATTGAATGTGCCGCTTTCAGGAGCATCCCCATGCGAGAAATTCATGTCACCGGATTCGGTTCTGCCATTGCACGACGAACGCTAGCGGCAACGGCCTTGTCATTGGCGACATTGGCGCCGGCTTTCGCCGCCGGAGGACCGCTAGGCATCGACCATAAGCTGAGCTACGACGACAGCGGGATTTGGGCGCGCAAATACCAAACCGGCCTGCTCGGCCTGATGATTGCGGGGGAAATCGGCGGTGCCGTAATGGAAGGCGGGCAAACGCGCCTGGGCAAGACATTCTGGCAGGCAATCGACTCCTCGGCGCTGGCCGGCGTATCCGCACAAGGGTTGAAATACGCGTTCACGCGCTCCAGGCCGAACCAAACCAACGACCCGAATCAGTGGTTCCAAGGCGGGTCGCACTACAGTTTCCCCAGCGGGGAAGTCTCGGCCGTGACTGCCATCGTGACGCCTTTCGTGCTCGAATATCGCCAGGACTATCCAGCCGTGTACGCACTGGAACTGCTCCCCGCTTACGACGGCATCGCGCGCATGAAGGTACATGGGCACTGGCAAACGGACGTTCTGGCCGGCTTTGCGCTCGGCACCTTGACCGGGTATTACGCTCACAAGCGGAACAGCCCCTTCGTTCTCGGCCTTCTTCCACACGGATTCACCGTAGGCTTTCGCGAGAAATTCTAGTCGCGAGAGGCTAAGAACCGGCTCCAAAATGAACGCTCTTATCACTGTCATTCCGAGCGAAGCGAGGAATCTGCTGTTGAATCCATCCTCAAGCAGATTCCTCGGCCGAAGGCCTCGGAATGACGCCTCATTCTGAAAGGTTCTAAGTGAAAATAATGACCATGCTGCGAAGTCTGCCGGGATTGCTTTTGCTTGCCGCCCTGAGCGCTTGCGCCACGGTCGGCGGCAATCCCAAGGACCCGTTCGAGCGCTACAACCGCGCCATGTTCAGCTTCAACGACAGCGTGGACAAGGCGGTCGTCAAGCCGGTGGCCACCGGCTACAGGAAGGTGGTGCCGCAGTTCGCACGCACCGGCGTGACCGATTTCTTCTCCAACGCAGGTGACGTCTGGATCGGCGTGAACAACGTGCTGCAAGGCAAGATCGGCCCCGGCGCCAGCGATTTCGGCCGATTCGCGATCAACACGACCGTCGGCATTGGCGGTCTGTTCGACGTCGCCAGCAAAGCCGGACTGCACAAGCACAACGAGGATTTCGGCCAGACCCTGGGCCGCTGGGGCATGGGCAGCGGCCCCTACGTGGTGCTGCCGCTCTTCGGGCCGAGCGACGTGCGCGACGGCCTCGGCCTGGCGGTGGATATGTACGGCAACCCGCTCCGCTACGTGAACAACGTTCCGACGCGCAACGAGCTTTACGGCGTGCGCCTCGTCGATCAACGCGCCAACCTGCTCGACGCGAGCCGCTTGATGGAGGCGGCGGCGCTGGACCCCTATGCCTACGTGCGCAGCGCCTATCTGCAGCACCGGCGCAGCCTGGTCTACGACGGCCATCCGCCGCCCAGGCACCAGGCAATCACGAAGTAGAATGATGTATCTCACCACGCTGTGTCTCGCATCGCTGTCGCCGTCTTTGGTCAATGCGGCGGACGGAAGTTTCAAAAGTCCCCTGCGCGGCGATTACGCCGACACGCTCGCCCTCGCCTGTCTGAGTTCGCCGACCGGCTTCGGCAGCCTCGCGAGCCTACCGGGCGCCGCAGAATGCCTGTCCTTGCTCCCGTAGCGGCCGGAGCATCGCCTGGTGCAACGGCGCCGGCACCGTGGCCATGTCCAGCGGCCACGAGCCAGGAAACTTTCACTGTTGGAGACCCCGCGGTCACCGGCGACGGAGCCGGCACTATTCTAGGCCCAGGTCCGCACCAACGAGCGCAAACCTTGTCAATGACCGTCGCCAAAAGAACGACCCGTTACTTTTCGGCTGCTTGTCGGTAACGGAAGATCAGCCCCCGGCCTTGCGCAGCTTCATGCAAGCTCACGCTGCCGCCCAGGCGGGCCGCAGCTTCGCGGGCGATCGCCAGCCCCAGGCCGCTGCCTTCGCCGGCCGCATCCGGCATGCGGTAGAACGCATCGAGCACCCGCTCGCGCTCCGAGGCAGGAATCCCCGGGCCGTTGTCGACGACTTCGACGACCGCGTGCTCGTTTTCAGACAGCAGCCGAAGCGTGACCTCGCCGCCTTCCTGCGTGTACTTCAATGCGTTCTCCAGCCCGTTTCTGAGGATCAGCCGCAGCGGCTCCGGCGAGACGTGCAATGAAAGCCGTGCACTTTCATCGAGCCCGAGATCGATGCGCTTGGCTTCGGCCAAGGGCAGGTATTCGGCGATCAGTTCGCGCGCCATGACCGAGACATCGACGTCGGTCTCGCTGGCGGTTCCGGCCTGGGTCCTCGCAAGGTTCAACAGCTGTTCGGTCAGGTGCCGCGCGCGCTCTATACCCGCCTGCAGCGGATGCACGCGCTCGCGCATGACTTCGACGGATCCCGCTTGGCGCAAATTCTGCGCCTGAACCGATAGCGCGGTCAGTGGGGTTCTCAGTTCATGCGCCGCATCGGCGATGAAACGCCGCTGCTGCGCCATCATGCGGTTGATCCGTTCAAGCAGCCGGTTGATCGACTGCACGAACGGGGCGATCTCCTCCGGCACTTTGGCGACAGGCAGCGCAGCCGGCCTGTCCTCAGATTGGGCATCTGCCACTTGCGCAAGGGCACGAACCGGCGCCAGGCTGGCGCGGACCAGGCGCCGGGAAAAATACGACAACAGGGGAATCAGCACGAGCAAGGGCAGCAGCGTGCGCAAGGCGCTGTCGCCGGCGGCTTCGCTGCGTACCTGGGTCTCCTGGGCTACCGCAATGCGCGCACCCGCCTTTACGGTACGGACATATACCCGCCATTGCGTCCTCCCGAGATCCAGCGTGTGGAACCCCGCCGTCAGATCCGCCGGCAGCGCGAGCCGCGCGGCGTCGGCGACAGGTGGTGCAAGCCGCTGGACAACGATACGCTCCTCGGGATCATTATCCAAAGCCGCCACGGAACGCTGCCCGTCCGAAGGCAGCCGGGCGGTATCCACCAGGACGGCAATCTGGCGCAGGGTGTCGTCCTGAAACTCCTGCGCTTCGTTGTAGGCGAGCCCGAACGAAACGGCGGCGGCGAGAAACCCGGTCGCGACGATGGCGATGCTCAGCCAGACCGACAAGCGCTGTTGCAGGGAGTTGCTCACGGATCATTCGCTCCTTACGTGGTCCTGCGCCTATTTTGCCTCAGCGCCGGCTGCGCGATCGTTTTGAGATTCCCCAGTAAACGCCGGCAGCCAGCAGCGTCAGCGCCAGCACGCCGGCCAGCCAAAGTTCAGCCGTATGAAGCCGCAGCAGCCATACCGTAATCTGCTGACCGAAATAGTAGACGCCCGTACTCCATGCGCCGACCCAAAGGAGCCCGCCCAGCGCGTTGTAGAACGCAAAGCGCCTCCAGTCCATTTCGGCACTGCCCGCGACGATGCCGTTGAGCTGCCGCAGCAGCGGGAAGAAGCGCGCAATGATGACGACTTCCGGGCCGTAATGCGCGAAGAAGCGTTCCGCCTGCTTCAGCCGCGCGGCGGTGATGCCGACGCGCGCGCCATGGCGAACCAACAGCCTGTGGCCGCCGAAGCGGCCGATGGCATAGCCCATGTTGTCGCCGAGCACTGCCGCCGTCCATGCTGTCAGGCCCACGAGCCAGATGTCGAGCTGGCCCTGTGCGGCGAGGAATGACGCGGCGACGAGGAAGGTCTCGCCCGGTAGCGGCAAGCCGAACGATTCCGCGAACAGCACGCCGAACAGCGCGCCGTAACCGTATTGGGCGATGTAGGGGTGGACCGTGGCAAGCAGGCTATGCATCGTCCGCCATGCCGGAAGCGCGCCGCCGATCGGCGCCGGATGTGATCACGCCGTATTATCCGTCTGCCGGTCGAAGCGCGCGTAGCGCAATGCCAGCGTCGGCAGCACCAGCAGGTTCAAAACGGTCGACGTAATCAGACCGCCCAGAATGACCATCGCCATCGGCCCTTCGATCTCGTTGCCGGGCGCGCCGCTGGTCAAGGCCAGCGGCAACAGTCCCAGCGCAGTGACCAGTGCGGTCATCAGGATCGGCGACAGACGCTCCGCGGCGCCGCGGATCGCCGCCGCCTTGTCCCAGGGCACGCCTTCTATCTCGACCAGATGGCGATAGTGCGAAATCAGCATGATGGCGTTGCGCAGGGTAATGCCGAACAGGGTGACGAATCCCACCAGCGAGCCGATGGACATTACCCCGCCGGTGGCGAGCACGATAGCCACGCCGCCGGCGAGCGCGAAGGGCAGATTGGCGAATACCAGGACGGTCGAGCGCATGCCGCCGAGCGCCATGTACAGCAGCAGCGCCACGCCCACCGCGGCCATGGCCGAATGCAGCAGCAGATCGCGCTCGGCGCGCGCCTGCTCCGCGGCATCGCCGGCAAACACCAGATAGGTGCCGCGCGGCAGGACGACTTGCGCCGCGATGCGTTTTTTCACCGCGCGCACGAAGCTCGACAGTGCCCTCCCCTGTACCTGCGCAGTCACTACCTGCAGGCGTTGCGCGTCGTCGTGCAGGATCAGATAGCGCCCAGCGGTCTGGGTGATGTCCGCCACGTCCTCGTGCCGCACCATGCGGCCGTCCGGCGTCTTCAGCGGCAGCTCGCCCACCT
>DATKUQ010000576.1:0-6711 GCA_035530495.1 Burkholderiales bacterium | reverse complement strand
CGTGGCGATGCGCACATCGGCCTCGACGAAGCGCCGGTCCAGCTTCACCGGCGTGCCGCGCGAGGTCGCGCCCAGATCGACGTGATCGGCATCGTTGCGCGCGAAATGATTCACCACGCGCACGGTCCGCATCACCCAGGGGTCGCCGACCAGTTCGGCCAGCTCCGCCCCCTCGTTCGGCCGGTGCAGGCCGGTCGCTACCAGTATGGTGATGCCGTCGGCCGCTATGCCCGCGTCCATGAGCTGGCGCACCAGCAGCGGCAGAAACAGGCCGTTGGGCACGGGGCGGGTGATATCGCACACCAGGATGCAGGCGCTTTTCGCGCCGCGCGCCTGTTCGGCCAGCGGCCGCGCGCCGACCGGTGCGGCAAGCGCCGCGCGCACCGCGGTCACCGGATCGGCGAGCAGCGGCATCTCCGGCTTCCTGATCTCGGTGACGTCCCAGGCCGGGTCGAGTTCGAGGCGAAAGCTTCCTTTGCCGTATCTGAGGTCGACGTGCATTTCTATCCCTCCATTGATGCCCGTTTTGTCATTCCTGCTGGTCTCGACAACTCAGGCCGGCGGCGCAAATGCGCGCAGCATGCGCAGCGCGATGCAGGCGGCGCCGTAGCCGTTGTCGATGTTGACCACCGCCAGCCCCGGTGCGCAGCTTGCCAGCATCGCGTCCAGCGCAGTGCGCCCGCCGCTGGCGACGCCGTAACCCACCGAGGTCGGCAATCCGATCACGCAGCCGCGCACCAGCCCGCCGACCACGCTCAGCAATGCAGCGTCCATGCCGGCCGCGACGATCAGCGCCGGATAGCGCCGGATGTCTTCCAGATGCTCGGTGAGGCGCCACAGGCCGGCGACGCCGACGTCGTGAAATTCGGCCGCCGGCTCCCCGTACCAGGCGAGCGTGCGCAGCGCCTCGCGCGCTGCGGGCAGATCCGAAGTGCCGGCCGAGAGTACGGCTACGCGCGTACCGTTCGCGCCTGCACCGGCGTGGGCCGCGCCAAAGAAAGCGGTGCGCGACAGCGGATCGTAATCGAGTGCAGCGCGCAGTTCGCCGGAAAATTCGTTCAACTGCTCGGCAGCGAGGCGCGTGAGCAGCAGCCGCGCGCCGCGTTTGCGCGCCTCGTTCAGGATCCCTTCGATCTGGCCCACACTCTTGCCGGCGCAGAATATCGCTTCGTCCAGGCCGACGCGCTCGCCGCGGCTCAGATCGGGACGCACCTCAGGCACGTTCATGGGCACCTACCAGGAATGCGCTGCCGTTGCGATACGGCGCGAAACTCACCGTTCGCGCAAATCCGGCGCGCGCGAACAGACCGCCGACTTCCCCCGCGAGCTCGGCGCGCCGCTGCGGCCCAATCGCATCCAGACTGGCAGCGTCCAACTCCAGCACCACGCCTGCCGCGCGCACGCGGCAGCGCACCGTGCGCGCCTCGACCGCAGCGCCGACCAGGCGTTCGCTCGCGTGCACCAGCGCAAGCATGGCGGCCTCGATCCCTATGCCGGTTTCGATGCGGCTCGCAAGACAGGGCGCGGCGGGCAATTCCGCGACGCAGCCCAGTCCGAGCACCCGCGCCATCGCGCGCACCGCCTCCTTGCCGGCGCCGATCTCGACGTAGGGATGACGCACCTCATGCTCAGCGGCGGCACGCAGGCCGGGGCGGTACTCGCCGAGGTCGTCGAGGTTGGTGCCCGAGACCAGTTGCGCGGTGGAGCGCGCGCGCATCGCGCCGTAGAGGCTGGTCTTGCAGTGAAAACAGCGATCGACCGGGTTGGCGAGATATTCGGAGCGAGTGAACTCGCCCGCATCGAACTGCTCCAGGCGCCAGCCGCGCGCGGCGGCCAGCGCCTCTACGCGTGCCGTCGCATCGAACGGCACTGCCGGCGACTGCGCGTGATACATGCTCACCCTGCTTCCCAGCAGCGCGTGCGCGGCCGCCGCCAGCGTGAGGCTGTCGACGCCGCCGGAAACGGCAACGCCGATCTCGCGCCCCTCCCCGATCGAGGCCAGCAGCGCTTCGAGTTCGTTCAGCTTGCTCATGGCCGGATTATTTTCCACGCTTTGTCTCCTGTCCCAACGCTGTCGCTTCGCTGGCGCGGCGCAATGCCTCCCGGCCGCCGCGCTCGCCGCCGGCGCGCACGTCATCGCTTTCGGCCTTGGCGCTCATTGCGCCATCCGGACGCCGCGCAAGCTTGACCCGTACCTTTGCGCCGGCAGCGGCAGTGACCGTGGTCTCCTTGCGCTCGAGCACGCTGCGCGCGATCAGCTGCCGGCGCACGCCCAGCGTGGTGGTCTCGGCGAAGCAGGCGGCGACGATATCGGCCAGCCGCCGCGGCTCGGCCAGCACCTGCACCTGCGCCACCATGCGACCCTTCTTGCCGAACGCCGGGGTTTGCAGCACGTCGAGCGCGCCGTCGCAGGCGCGCAGCCGCTCCAAGCCGAGCGCCAGGTCTTCTGCGCTCTGGTCGTCGACTTCGAACGCCAGCAGCGCGACTTCATCCGCGGCCGGCGCATCCCTCCGGTCGAAAGCGAGCACGCGCAATACGTTGGCCAGCCCGGGCAGCTTGCGCGAGCCGAAGCCCAGGCCCGTGGCGGCAAGCCGTCCGGGATGCGGGCCGATTGTCGCGGCGCAGCCGAGATGGCGCAGTATCGCCGCGCCGGTCGGCGTGACGCGCTCGCCGGGCAATCCGTCGTCGATGAAGTCGAAGCCCTGCAGCAGCTTGAGCACGGCAGGCGCCGGCAGCGGCAGCGCGCCATGCGCGCTCTGCACGCGCCCGGAGCCCAGCGGCAGCGCGCCGACAGACCAGGTCGCGGGCCCCAATGCTTCGATGATCCAGGCGGCGCCGACGATATCTGCGATGGAATCGAGCGCGCCGACCTCGTGGAATTCGACCTCGTTCACACCGACGCCGTGCACCTCGGCTTCGGCCTGCGCCAGCACGGAAAAAATGGAATCGGCGCGCACGGCGACTGCGGCATCCAGGCCCATGGCTGCGATGGCCGCGCGGATCGCGGCCAGGCCGACGTGGGCGTGCCGCCGACCCGCGGTCGAAGCTGCCGATTCGACGGGCAGGCTGAGCTCGAAGCGCCGTCCGCACAAGGTGCCGTCATGGTGCGCAAGCAGCTCGCAGCGGGCGCCAGGCGGCAGGCCGACCTTGGCCAGTGCGGCATCCAGTCCCGCGCCGAGCGCAGGAAACGCGTCGAGCAGCGCGGCGATGAACATGTCGCCGGCGATGCCGCCGACCGGGTCGAGATGCAGGTGCATTGGGAGACGGCTCGGATTAGCTGGGGCGAACGCCGCCCGGCGACCGCATCGGCCCCGGCGCGCCGCTGCGCGCGCCCCGGAACTCGATGCGGCGGATTTTATTTTATCACTGCCGTTCCCGCTTCGCGCCGGCGTTCCTCGCGCCCGGCGTCGCGACCGATGTTTTCTATTCGAGCCGATGGATTGTTCGTGCCACAATCAACTATGGAAGATCAAAAGTCGCAACTACCGGGTCCCCGGCGCAGCGATAGATACTCGCGCTGACCATCCAGCCGCCGCCCCCGCCCTTGGGCGTAACGCCGACCACGGTAAAGCTGTCGGGGCCGAGCCCCTTGGTCGGATCAGCACCCACCCGGCTGTTCGGGTTCAGCGCATAACGCATGGCGATTGTGCCGTCATAGGAGAGCGACAGGCGATCGCAGTCGGCAAAATCTTCTGGCTGCGCATTGGCGAAGGGATATGGCGCGTAGATCGGCGAAGCGACGATGCACAGCGCACGCAGCTCGGCGACGTCCTCGCCCTCGAACCAGATCCTGCTCGTCATCGACAAATGCGGATCGCCGCAGAGAAACACCACATTTTGAATGCGCTTTTCGGCGATGAACAAGAACAGCTCGCGCAGCGAACACGGAAATCCGTCCCAGCCGTCGGAGCGCGCGGCATACGCATCGCCGCCGCGTGTCGCTTTGAGAAACGGCACCACCACGCTCGGGGACAGCACGAACTTCGGCTTGCCGGAGCAGGCCGGATCCCGCTGCTTCGTGTCGAGCCAGTGTTTGAGCGCGGCAAACTGAACCGGTGACATGATCTGCTGCCGGCTCTTGCGGCCGGTGCGCGTATCGCAAGCAAAAAACGGAAAACCGCCTGCCTCGAAGGAGTAGAAATAGTTCGGGGTGACAGTCGGCGGTGCGACGCCGGCGGCCGCGCACAACGCCTCTGCATCGTTCGGCGAATGCGCAAGCTGATAGCCCTCGAACGCTTCCAGACCCCATTTCCTGTCGTTCCGGTAGTCCTCGTCGCCGGTATCTTCAGGATGCCAGTCGTCGCTCACCTCGTGGTCATCGAGCATCATGTAGGTCGGCAACTGCCGCAGCACCTCGCGCGCGTTCGGCGCGGTCCAGACTTCGCGGTAAGCATCGTAGAAGCGCGCCCTGCGGTCCTTGGGATCGAACAGACCCGCGGTGGCGTCAGCATAGATCTGGTCGCCGGCGAGCAGCAGCAGCGATGGCGCGTCCGGCCCCTTGGCCTCGATCAGTTCGCGCAGCCGGCCGAAGCTCGCGTCGGCGCGCTCGCGGTCTATCATCGCGGCCGAGTAGCGGCAGCTGCCGAGGGCGAAGCTGAGCGACTTGGCCCCGGCATCGAGCTTCTCCAGCAAGACCCGCGACACTACGACCGAATCCGGGCGCGCCTCGTAGCCGCTGTCGCAAACGCGGCGCGCCTGCCTGCCCTGCTCCATCGTTTTTTTCCAGTGTTCGCGTTCCGTCAGCGTGGCCTCCCCATACCCGGGTTCAAGTTTGCGCACCTCCGCTCCCAGGCTCCCAGGGCAAGGCTGAACCCCCACCACTTGATCCGCGCTTTCCTTCAGCCCAAGATCGACATTTTCTTGCCACAGCTGCATCGACGGCTTGTCGCTGTCCTTGGTATCGCGTTCGACCGAGGCGTAGGCGCCCACGATCAGGATTTCAAAAAACTCCTCGGGAACACCGGGGAGCGGAACGTCGATCACGCCCAGGAGATCTGGCACTGGCCGCGGCTTCGCTGGAATGTCCATGCGGAACACGTAGCCGGGAACGGGCTGGCCGTGCGCATCGAGCACCACCGCAATAATGAAATAGGCAGGTACGTATTCGTCGTCGGTGCGGCACCAGATCCTTGCACACCAGCGCTCGGGGTCGCCTGCATCCTTGTGCTTGCGCGTCCAGCCGAGCACCGGGCCGATGAGCGGGGGCAGCGCGAAATACGGCTCGCGATGCAGCGGCTCGCAAGATTTGAACCCGGCAGCAGCATGGAGAAAGCCGGATATGTGCCGATGGACATCGTGCTCCGCGGTCTTGCCTATCAGGGGATCGAGATGGCCATAGCCGCGAATCACGATCCTGTCGCGGCGCGTTGGATCGGCGCCGAATATATGCTGCAGCAGCTTGAGCGAACGCGCCGTGGTGTCCGGATGAAACACATCGTTCTTTTCCCCGTGCACGAACAGCACCGAAAAGTTGAAATACTTGCCGATGTTATCGTCGGTGACGTAGGTGTTGCAGCCGTCGTAATCGGTTAGGCGTTTCGAAAACGCGTATTTGCCGGTTTGCTCGAAGGTCCTGAGATTGGTGTGTCCGAGCAGATCGCCGAGCGCGTCGCGCATGGTCTCATCGACCTTCGCGTGCTGGAACAAGCGCCCGAATACCCCGGCCGAGCGGTTGCAGTTGGCGATATGGATGTTGGGCTTGCACGGAGGCCATTCCTTATGCGCCGGGAGTTCCGAGGCCGGATAGGGGTAGGTATAGAGAATCCTGTCCAGCAGCGCGTCCTGCCAGTCGGCGCTGTCGTCGACAGAGCTGTACACGAAATCGGTGAGCATGTAACGGCGCAAGGCGGCAGCAAGATAGCCACGAAACATGTTGCCCTTGGACAAGGTGATCAGCGGACCGACCTGCAGCAGCACGGCGCTGCGCACCTTGCCCTCGAGTTTCCCGGCGAGCACCGCGCTGCAGAACATCGCAGAACCGATGCAGTGGGCGACGACGTCAAGCTTTTCCAGGCGGGTTGCACCCAGGACATGCCGGACGATGGCCGGTATGTCGTTGATCGCTACCTGGTCCAGCGTCCATTGCCTGAATGACGAAGGCACGGCGATGCTGGTGCGCAGCTCCGCCACCCAGACATCGAAGCCTTTCTCTGCCAAATGGCGCACCAGATTGCGCTTCTGTTTCGGATGAGAGAACTGGATGCCGCCGGAGCCGAAACCGTGGATCAGCAGCACCGGCGGCTTAGCGGGCTCTGATTTGGTGCGGTAACGCGTAAGCGGCAGCACAAGATTCTCCGCCGCCTGGCGCTGCGAAATCGGCACGGTCACGCTGTGGGATTCCATCTCCAGGCCTTCGAGCTCGCCGGGCATGCGCCTTAGCGCACGCTGCGGATCGTGCTTTTCATATTCGGGCAGGCGGAAGCTCCAGAAATGCACCTTGGCCACCACGCGCGCGAGGAACAGCCCGATCGAAGCCAGATCGGCGATCGCCGTCGGCTGGTCTAGCTGGCGCACGATCTGCAGCTGCGCCGCGAAGCGGCGCACCATGTGCTCCAGGTCAATGGTCAGCCTGCCCACCTCGCGCCGCTCGCCGCCGGGCGAAAAAACGGTAACCATGAGATCCGAAAGTTGCCTCCATGGGTTGCCGTCGCGCACGTACTGCAGGGTTTTCAGACCCTCGATGCGTGCCTTTGCCGACAGAAGTTCGAAACC
>DATKUQ010000575.1:0-6790 GCA_035530495.1 Burkholderiales bacterium | reverse complement strand
CAGCGCGGGCAGCACGCTCAGGATCAGCAGGGCGAGGACGAGCAGCAGCGGCCAGACCACGGGGCGGTTCCACTCGGCGCGCTTCAGCTCGCGCAGCGCCGGATCGAGACGGTAGAACTTGAGGCCGTTCCTCGCCATCTGGTTCGGCTTGACGTTGAACAGCCACGAGTGATACAGGCTGTAGTCCTTCGGATAGTAGGCCCAGTCCCAGGGCGCATCCTGGCGCAGCAGCGCCACCATGCGGTCGATGATCGCCTGGCGCGCGGGGCCGTTCTCCATGTCCTTCATCTGATCGAACAGACGATCGTATTCCGGGTTGGAATAATTGGCCTTGTTCTCGCCGCCGTACTTCACCGCACCCTGTTGGCTGTCGAGCAGAAACATGAAGTTTTCGGGGTCCGGATAGTCGGCGTTCCAGCCGAGGAAGAACATCTGCGTATTGCCCTTGCGTACTTTCTCCTGGAAGCGGTTCCAGTCGCTGGTGCGGAATTCGAGCTGTACGTCTATTTTCTGGAACTGCTTACGGTACCAGTCAAGCCGCGCTTTGCCGCCCGGGCCGCCGCCCGTGGTGTCCAGGTACAGCACCAGCGGCTCCCCGGTGCGCGCGTCGCGTCCGTTGGGATAGCCTGCCTCGACCATCAGTTCCTTTGCCTGCGCTATCGATCGCCGGTGCCATGCGCCGCCGGTCTTCTCGTATACCACGGGATTGTAGTCGTCGCGGTAGCCGAAGATACCGGGCGGAATCGGCCCCTGTCCTGCGACGCCGCGGCCGTTGGCGAAAATGGAAATGAATTCCTCGTTGTCGATGGCGATGGAAATCGCCTGGCGCAGTTTGCGTGCACGCTCCTGCTGCGCAGCGTCTCCCTGCCCCCCCACCACCGGGTCCAGCCAGTTGAACGCGAGGTAATAGACCGAGGTGGCGACCGAGGTCTCGAGGCGGATGCCGCGTTTCACCATTTCCGGCGATAACACCGCCTCCCCGCCGACGCCCATGCTCACCGCGCTGTCGAAGTTGTCGTTGCTGATGCCGGACTGGTCGTAATAGCCCTGCAGAAACTTGCTCCAATAGGGAATGCTCTCTTTCTCGCGCGTGAACACGATGGTGTCTATGAACGGAGCGATCTTGCCGGCATCGGCGAGCAAGCCGGCTGCCGCATCGCCAGGCGCGCCCGTGGAGGGATAAGGCTCGCCGCGGAAGTTCGGATTGCGCGACAGCACCATGCGCGCATTCGGGTTGTTTTCGGTGAGCATGTACGGACCGGTGCCGACAGGATACCAGTCGAGGCTGAAATTCCTCTCCGCCATGCCCGCCTGGGAATAGAAACGGTCGGCCTCGGGCGGCACCGGGGCAAAGAACGGCATTGCGAGCCAATAGATGAACTGCGGGTATTTGCCGCGCACCTTGATGCTATAGGTGTAGCGGTCCACCAGCTTGACCCCGGAGATCTCGTGCTTGGCGAGTGCAGCCCATATCGGCAGCTTCTTGTCCTCACGTGCGAGCAAGTCCGCATATTCCTTGAGGCCGACGATGTAGTCGCTCATGTGTCCGAGGATGGGGGAATTGATGCCCGGATACGCGAGGCGCTTGATCTCGTAGACATAGTCCGCGGCCACCAGTTCGCGCGTGCCGGTCTTCGGAAAATCGGCGAGACTGTGTTTGCCGCGCAAATCCCCGGGCTTCAGATTGAGATACAAACTGTGCCCCGCGGCATCCTTGGCAAAGGCCGGATGAGGCTGATAGTAAATGCCGGGCTTGATGTGTATCTCGTAGACGCTGTAGGCGACGTCCTTCGCCGATGCCGGCAGTTCGACGCCGGCGCTGTTGAAATAGCGCGGCTTGGGAATGGCGGTGGCCGTCTCCGGGATCAGCCTGTAAGGCCGGTCGAGATAGTGATACTGCAGCGGCGGCTCGTACACCTGCGAGATGAAGTCGTATTCGTCGGACGCATAGGCCTTCGCTGGATCGAGATGCTTGGGACGTTCGGAAAAGGCACTGTAGAGTATGTTCTTGCCGGACTCGCTCGCCGGGTAGGGATCGTTCCAGACCCTGCCGCAGCCGGCGAGCAGGAGCAGGCAACCGATGGCGACGAAAAAACGCATCGGCGGAGTGTAGCCGAACGCGCCAGAGGCGTCACCCGGTATAATCCCTACTCCCGTACTTCGGAGGCACCATGGGTTTTCTGTCAGGAAAGCGCATTCTCATCACCGGCCTGCTCTCGAACCGCTCGATCGCCTATGGCGTCGCCAGGGCCTGTCACCGCGAAGGCGCCGAACTCGCATTTACCTACCAGAACGAGCGCTTCCAGGAGCGCGTCACCACCATGGCCGCCGATTTCGGCAGCCGCCTGGTGTTTCCCTGCGACGTAGCGAGCGACGAGGAGATCACGAACCTGTTCGTCGAGCTCGGCAAGCACTGGGACGGCCTGGACGGCCTGGTGCATTCCATCGCCTATGCCCCGCGCGAAGCGATAGACGGCGATTTCCTGGAAGGCATTTCGCGCGAGGCTTTCCGCATCGCGCACGACGTGTCGAGCTACAGCTTCGCCGCGCTGGCCAAGGCGGCGCTGCCGATGATGCAGGGCCGGCACGCCGCGCTGCTGACGCTCAGCTACCTGGGCGCGGTGCGCACCATGCCCAATTACAACGTGATGGGCCTGGCCAAAGCCAGCCTGGAAGCCGCGGTGCGCTACATGGCGGCGAGCCTGGGTCCTAAGGGCATACGCGTCAATGCGGTTTCCGCGGGACCGATCAAGACGCTCGCGGCAGCCGGCATCGCCAGCTTCGGCAAGCTGCTCGCGTATAACGCCAAGCAGGCGCCGCTGCGGCGCAATGTCACGATCGACGAAGTGGGAAATGCGGCCGCGTTCCTGTGCAGCGACCTCGCCAGCGGCATCACCGGCGAAGTGACCTACGTCGACGGCGGCTTCAACACCACTGCGCTGGGAACGACGGAAGTCTGATCGAGACGGCGGCCGCTTCCTGCCGGCCGCGCGCTATTCGCCGCTTTTCTCCAGGTTCGCCCTGTTGATCTTTATCTTCGCCGCGGCCCTGAGATTGGCCAGATAGGCAATCACGTCCTGCTGCGCGGCTTGCTGCACCAATTGTTCGCGCAGCGTTTTTTCCCGCGCTGCGTCCACCGGCGCCTCAGTCACGCGCGAAATGCGATAGATGCCGTAGCCGCGGCCGGGCAGTTCCACGCCGACGTAGGCCGGCAGCTTGCTGGTATCGGCGCGGAAGATCGCCTTGAGCGCGTCCGGTTCCACCGCCGGCTTGCCCTGGCGCGCGACGGTCTTGGGCGCGCTCCAGGCGAGTCCGGCATCTTTGCCCTGCTGCAGTTCGGCGTAATCCGCCTCACCGCGCTTGACCGCCAACGCCATGGCTTCCTGCTCGGTCAGCTTTTTCGCGATCTCCGCCTTGACTTCATCCAGCGGTTTCACCGTCGCGGGTTTGTGCTCGATCACGCGCGCCGCCACCATGGTGCCGGGGGCGGTTTCCACCGCTTCCGTGTTGTGCTTGCTCTTGATCGAATCGCTGGAGAACAGCGCATCCAGTATCTTCTGATTGTTAAGTACGCCGTCGGCAGCGTTGGGCTTGCGTGTGATCCATCCGGTCTGCTGCAGCTTGACCTTGAACTTGTCCACGATCGGTTGCAGGCTGTCGGGCTGCTCGTAGGCAAGATCGCTGAAATTCTCCGCGGCTTCGGCATACTTCCCGCCCAGGCGCTGCTGCTGCAGCTGTTTTTCGATGTCCGCGCGCATCGAGTTGAAATCGCCGGCGGCCGGCGGTGCTTTGATCAGAATATGGCTGGCGCGCCATTCCTCCGGCTCGCCGTCCTTGGCCGGCTTGATCCCTGTCAGCTTGATGATATGAAAACCGAAACTCGAGTCGACGAGGCCGCTGATTTGTCCGACTTTCATCTTGGACACTGCGTCCACGAACGGCTTGACCATGTCACCGCGCTTGAAATAGCCGAGGTCGCCGCCCTTGTCCTTGGAGCCGGGATCCTGCGAATATTTCTTGGCCAGCTCGGCGAACTTGTCCGGCGCGGCGCGCACCTGCGCCAGCACATCTTCGGCTTTCTTCTCCGCCGCGGCGCGTTCCTCGACTTTGGGGAGCACGTTGCTGTCGTACCAGCTGCGCTCGTCGGCCTCGCTTACCTTCACCATCGCAGCCAGCGCGTCGGGATTGAGCACGACGAACTCGGCGCGCACCTGCTCCGGCACCACGAATTCGCTCGGATGGCTGTCGTAATAGGTCTTGACCGCGTCCGGCGCAAGCTTGACCTCGCCGGCAAATTTCTCGTACGACAGTAGCGCTTCCGACACTTCCCGCTGCTGTCCCTCGATCGCGAGCATGCGCGCGACCTGCTCCTTGCTCAGCAGGCTGGAGTCGGACACCGCACCGTTCAACTGCTGCAGTTGGATGTCCTGGCGCAGCCGCGCCTCGAAGCCCACTTCGCTCATGTCTTGCGCGCGCAGTAAAGCTTTGTAACGCGACATGGAAAAATGGCCGTCTTCCTGGAACGCCGGCATGCCGGCAATGATTTCGCGCAACTGCCCGTTTGTCACCACGAGGTTGCTCTTGTCCGCCTGCAGCGCGAGCAGGCGCTGCTGTATGAGCTGGTCGAGCAGTTCGGCGCGCCGCGCCGGCGTATTCAGCAGTGCCGGATCGAAATTGCGCCCGAGGATCGCACGCAGCTGCTGCTGCTGGTCGCGCTGCGCCTGGGCAAAGTCCTGCAGCGTGATCTTCTGCCCGTCGACCGCGGCCATGTCCTGCGCCGTGCTCTCGCCGCGCTGGTAGGAATCGATGCCCCAGAACGCGAACGGAAGCGTTATCAGCCCCAGGATGATCTGCGTGAGCAGCTTGTGCTTGTGGATTAGATCGAACATGAAATTGCACTCACAAGTAAAAAAGGCGAACCCCTGTCTGGGTTCGCCTTTCGTTGTTGGCGGAGTGGACGGGACTCGAACCCGCGACCTCTGCCGTGACAGGGCAGCATTCTAACCAACTGAACTACCACTCCAGCAATACGTGACACCCTGGTGGGTGCTGAGAGGCTCGAACTCCCGACATTCGCCGTGTAAAGGCGACGCTCTACCAACTGAGCTAAGCACCCTCTTGGACGGACTGATACGTGGGGCGCTCCGGTCCAAAAAGGGCGTCAGTTTAACGCATCTTTAAGTGCTTTGCCAGCACGGAATTTTGGAACCCGCGCAGCCTTGATCTTGATGCTCGCGCCGGTGCGCGGATTGCGCCCGCTGCGCGCCGCGCGCTTGCCGACATAGAAGGTGCCGAACCCAACCAGCGTCACCATGCCGCCTTTTTTCATCGCGGTCTTGATCGCCGTCACCGTTGCATCCAGGGCGCGTCCGGCAGCCGCCTTGGAGACGTCGGCCGACTTGGCAATTTGATCGATCATTTCGGATTTGTTCATATTGAACCCCCTCTTCTCATCATATTGAGTTTGGACGTTGGAAAGCAATGTCTGGAGTGAATGCTCTGTCGGGGTGACGCCGTCGGGTTGAGGCTGCGACGGCGGCCTTGCAGTAAACGCCGGATGGACCTTTATAGCAATTGCCATTCATGCGTGTCAAGCGCTTTTGCGCAGCGCTCGACGCGCATTTAGTGCGTGATGACTCCGTTCACCGGCTGGCCGTCTGCGGCCGGCGTAATCGGGGCCGCATCGTCCTTCTTTAGCAGTGGCTCGGGCCTGTGCTCCAAGGCCAACTCGAGCACCTGGTCGATCCATTTCACCGGTACGATTTCGAGGCGGTTCTTGACGTTCTCCGCAATCTCAGTGAGATCCTTCACGTTTTCCTCGGGAATCAGCACCGTCTTGATGCCGCCGCGGTGAGCCGCGAGCAATTTTTCCTTCAAACCGCCTATGGGAAGCACTTCACCGCGCAACGTTATTTCGCCGGTCATCGCCACATCGGCGCGCACCGGGATGCCCGTGAGAATCGAAACCATTGCGGTGCAGATGCCGATGCCCGCACTCGGACCGTCCTTGGGCGTCGCGCCCTCGGGTAAATGGATGTGCAGGTCGATCTTCTGGTAGAAGTCCTCTGGCACGCCAAGCCTGGCCGAACGGCTGCGCACGACGGTGAGCGCGGCCTGGATCGATTCCTGCATCACCTCGCCCAGCTTGCCGGTGGTGATGCTCTTGCCTTTTCCAGGCATCACCACGGCCTCTATCGTCAGCAGCTCGCCGCCGACTTCGGTCCAGGCGAGACCGGTGACCTGTCCGACCTGATTTTTCTTCTCCGCGATGCCGAAGGTGTACTTGCGCACGCCGAGGAATTTGTCCAGGTTCTTCGCCGTGACCACGATCTTGCTGTCGCGGCTCTTGGTCACCAGCGTCTTCACCACCTTGCGGCAGATCTTGGAAATCTCGCGTTCCAGGCTGCGCACGCCCGCTTCGCGGCTGTAATAGCGAATGACGTCGCGGATCGCCGACTCGGCGATCGAGACCTCGTCCAGTTTCAGTCCGTTGTTCTTCAGCTGCTTGGGCAGAAGGTAGCGCGTAGCGATGTGTATCTTCTCGTCCTCGGTATAGCCGGAAAGCCGGATCACCTCCATGCGGTCGGCCAGCGCCGGCGGAATGTTGAGCGTGTTTGCGGTCGCGACGAACATGACTTCCGAGAGATCGTACTCGACCTCGATGTAATGATCGACGAAGGTATGGTTCTGCTCCGGGTCGAGCACCTCGAGCAGCGCCGATGACGGGTCGCCGCGCCAGTCGGTGCCCAGCTTGTCGACCTCATCGAGCAGAAACAGCGGATTGCGCACG
>DATKUQ010000574.1:0-6599 GCA_035530495.1 Burkholderiales bacterium | reverse complement strand
GCCTTATGGGCATCCAAATAGCAAGGCGCAGAGCATGCGTCGATGATTTTCTGGGCGATCAGCGCGGCGTTCTCGCGGTGGGGGAGCCTGGGCAGGATGACGGTGAATTCATCGCCCCCGATGCGGGCCACAGTGTCGGATTCGCGCACCTGGCTTCGGATCCGCCCTGCAACGCTCTTCAGAACCTGGTCTCCGGCAGTGTGCCCCAAAGTGTCGTTCACAACCTTGAACCCGTCCAGATCGAGGTATAGCAACGCCACTTCGTGGCGCTCGCGTCTGGCGAAGAGGATCGCCTGGTTCAAGCGGTCATAGAAAAGTGCCCGGTTCGGAAGATCCGTCAGGACGTCGTGATACGCGAGGTGTCGAATGCGCGCCTCGGCTTGTTTGCGCTCGGTGATGTCGCGAATGTTGCATTGGATGACCTTGGTTCCATCGCAATCGTAGACGTTGCTTACGAATTCCACCTCGACTTGCGTTCCCCGATTTGTTTCGAGCGGAAGGTTCTCGTAGCGGATATAACCCGTACGCTGAAGCTCAATGAAGGCGTCCTTGGTCAGCGCAGTATTCCTGAAGGGGCCCACCTCCCAGAGGTTCTTTCCAAGGAATTCGGCATGTGTGTAGCCAAGCATTTCGACCAGAAAGGGGTTTACGTCTTCGATCTGCCCGGTTTCGGCATTCAGGAGCAGGATGCCGTCCCGGGCCGTTTCAAACAAGCGACGGTAACGGATTTCCGAAACATTCAGCGCCTGATCGGTAGCCGATAAATCTGCAGCGCCATTTACCATAGGGCGCGGGGCGTTTGCTGAATTACTCATGGCGCAAACCTTCCAGCCGGCCGATAGCCGTAGCAGAAGATACAGGTGATCACCATCACTCGGTCCAATCTGAAAATTTCGCTAATGCTTGCCCGTTTGAGCATAGGCGCCCCCCAGACGAACTATTCCATCTTGAAGAGACTACGGTGGAGGACGCGCCCGATCTGTACGTTGCCGCACATAAGCAATTTGAATGGATCCGTAAAGCCGGCGGCTCTGCCAAGGGCGCTAATTGCTTGCGCGATACGCTCGTCAGGGCATTGGCAGACGCTTGCGGTAATGCCAGAAGCGGCTCATCAGCGGTTTGACGCTGGTCCCGTGCACAAGAATGGAAAGCGCTACAGCAATGAGCGTGAACTGGATAAGCTCCAGGGCCAGCTCTTCCGGCAGGCCGTGCTGGATGGCATACATCAGGTAGTACAGCGAACCGATGCCGCGTACCCCGAACCAGCCGATCATGCCGCGCATCGGCCAGGAAGTGCGCGTGCCCAGCAGGCTGGCGAGGACGCTGACCGGGCGCGCCACCATGAACAGAAACAGCGCAAGTCCGACTGCGCGCCAGCTCCAGGAATTGAGATACAGCGTGCCGCCGATCAGCAGGACGAGAATCAGTTCCGATAGCCTCTCCAGATGTTCCTTGAATATCAGCGATCGGCCGCTGACGGTCGGCGCTGGCTCCTCGTCAAGGCCTGCGCCGGCAGCCCCGGGTTCGACTCGCCCGACATGCGGGCGATCCGGGTAATCGCGACCCGCGCCGGCGAGTTTGACTTCGGTCTGGCGCAGCGCGACCGCAGCAAAAAATACTGCCAGAAATCCCCAGGCATGGACCAGCACACTCACGCCGTACACCACACCGATCAGGCCGAGCCCGAGGAAGTCGTCCATGAGCTCGTGCTCGGGCGGCTCGCCGCGCAGCTTCCACACGAGGCGCGCCAGCGCCGCGCCGGCGATAAGCCCGATGGCGATTCCCGCCGCCGTGGCCCACAGCACATCGACCAGCACCCAGCGCAGGCCGAAATCACCGAGCTCATGCAGCCCGAGCAATCCCATCCCCAGCATCACGAACGGAAAAGCGCTGCCGTCGTTCATGCCCGCCTCGCAGGACAGGGTGAAGCGCAGTTGGTTGCGGTCGCCGGGATGGCGGGTCTGGACATCGGTCGCCAACACCGGATCGGTGGGTGCCAGTATCGCGCCCAGCAGGACGCCGGCGCCCAATGGCAGACCGAGCAGATAATGAGCGAAGGCGGCGACCAGGCCGACGCTGACCGCCATGGATACCGATGCCAGCAGAATCGGTGTGCGCCAACGGGCGAAGCTTACCGGTACGGGCATTTTGACACCGGCTGAAAACAGCGAAATCAGCACTGCCACTTCGGTCAGCACTTGCAGCAGCGCCGAATCCTTGAGCGGATTGAAGTGAAATACGCCGAGCATCGTGGGTCCGATCAGCAGCCCCACCGCCAAATAGACAATGGCCGGCGTGAACGGCAAGCGCTTGAGGATCGAAGCAGTCAGGCCCCTCGCGAGCAACAGCCCGCCCAGGAGCAGAAACCAGAGTGCGCTAGTCATTGGTTCGTTGGCTGCCTGCGGGAGCTATGCGCACCTCGACCGCATGTTCGGCGCGATCGTCGAGCAAAGCAACGGTCTGGTCTTGCTGCTCGACGCCGTCCAGCGTCACGCCGGTCTTGCCCTGCACTGCCTGGGTTTGCACAACGGTGATGTGGTAGAGCGTTTCCCGATAGCGGTAATGCAGCTTGAACGTTTCCCAGTCCGCAGGGAGACAGGGCGCGAAGCGCAGTTTGTCGACTTCCAGCGTCAGCCCCAGCAGCGACTCCAGGATCAGCCGGTACAGCCAGCCGGCGGAGCCGGTGTACCAGGTCCAGCCGCCGCGGCCGGTGTGCGGCGCAAGCGCATAGACGTCGGCCGCGACTACGTAAGGCTCGACCTTGTAGGTGGCGATGGCTTCCGCGGAACTCGCGTGATTGACCGGGTTGATCAAGCCGAACAGATCCCACGCGCGCTCTCTGTCGCCCAGGGCGGCGAACGCCATCACCGTCCACACCGCCGCATGCGTGTATTGCCCGCCGTTTTCGCGCACGCCCGGCACATAGCCCTTGATGTAGCCCGGGTTCAGGTCCGACTTGTCGAATGGCGGATCGAGGACCTGGATCAGCGCCGAATCGCGGCGCACCAGGCGCCGGTCCACCGCCGCCAACGCCGAGCGCGCGCGCGCGGGCTCCCCGGCGCCGGACAGCACCGCCCAGCTTTGCGGAATGGCGTCGATCTGGCACTCGGCGTTGCTTGCCGACCCCAGCGGCGTGCCGTCGTCGAAATAGGCGCGCAGGTACCACTCGCCGTCCCAGCCCTTGCGCTCGATGTTCTGGCGCAGCGTTTCCGCCTCTGTCCGGCAGCGCTCGGCGAAGGGTGCGTCGCCGCGCGCATGTGCAAGCCCGGCAAATTGCGTCAGCACGTCGTAGAGGAAGAAAGCCAGCCACACGCTTTCTCCTTTGCCCTGTTCGCCCACGGCGTTCATGCCGTCGTTCCAGTCGCCCGAGCCCATCAGCGGCAGCCCGTGCGCGCCGAAGTGGAGTCCCTTCAGGATGGCCCGCACGCCGTGCTGGTACAGGCTGGCCGACTCCTGTGCTCGGCCTGGCAGGTCGAAATACGAGTCTTCGTCCGGGCTGACCGGCCGGCCGTCGAGGAAGGCGACGGATTCATCCAGCACGCCGGTATCGCCGGTGCTGGCAACATAGCGGCACAGCGCCAGGGGCAGCCACAGGTAGTCGTCGGAGCAGTGCGTGCGCACGCCGCGGCCGGATGTCGCGTGCCACCAGTGCTGTACATCGCCTTCGAGGTATTGGCGCGACGCGCAGCGCAGCAGGTGCTCGCGCACCAGCGCGGGCTCGGCATGGACCAGCGCCATCACGTCCTGCAGCTGATCGCGGAAACCGAATGCGCCGCCGGACTGGTAATAACCGCTGCGGCCCCAAAGGCGGCAGGCCAGGGTTTGGTACACCAGCCAGCCGTTGGCGAGCAGGTCGAGCGACCGATCGGGTGTTTCCACCTGTACTGCGCCGAGCGTGTGATCCCAGTATGCGCGCACCGCTTCGAGCGCAGTGCGCGCAGCGGCGGGCCCGCGAAAGCGCCGCAGCAGTTTGCTGGCATCGTCGGCGCCCCTTCTTCCAGCGACGCCGAGGCGGAAATCGAACTCGCGCTCCTCACCGTCGGCCAGGTCGAACGCGACCTGTATTGCCGCGCAGGGATCCAGTGCCGCGCCTACCTTGTTGGAAAGCTGGGTGCGGGTCATCGCCGCCGGGTGCGCGAGCGTGCCGTTGCGTCCGATAAATTCGGCCCGGTCGCCGCTGTAGCTGCGGGATGCATCGTCTACGTCGAAGAACGCGATCCGGTCGGCAAACTCGGTGTTGTACGCGTTGCGTGCATAGAGTGCGCCGCTCGCCGGATCGATTTCGGTGATGACGTGCATGTTCGATTTCGGCCGCAGGTCGCCGAGCACCCACTCGACATAACCGGTGACGGAGAGCCGGCGCGCGCGGCCCGAGGCGTTGCGCACCTTCAAGGTCGAGAACTTGACTGCGGCGTCCAGGGCGACGAAAACAGTAAGTTCGGAACGGATGCCCTGTTCCGCGTGCTCGAAGCGGCTGTAGCCGAAGCCATGCCGGGTGACATATGGCGTGGCGCCGCGGCTGGGCAGGGGTGCAGGCGACCAGAACTGCCCGCTTTCCTCGTCGCGCAGGTAAAAGGCCTCGCCGCTGGCATCGCTCACAGGATCGTCCCCCCATGGGGTCAGGCGAAACTCATGCGCATTTTCGCTCCAGGTGTAGGCCATGCCGCTCTCGGAAACAACGCTGCCGAAGTGCGCGTTCGCCAGCACGTTCACCCAGGGCGCCGGCGTGATCCGGCCGGGCGCGGTGGTGATGACGTATTCGCGGCCGTCCGCGCTGAAGCCGCCGAGTCCGTTGTCGAACAGCAGATCGCTGCGCGCCGGCGTGGCAGCCGCCGGAACTTCGGCGCGCGGGGCGCGGGTCGGCTTGAAGCGCGGCATATTCAAATGCGCTGGGCGCACTTCCATCAGCCCGCGCCGGTTGATCTGCTCCTCCAGCGCCCCGCGCCGGTCGCTGATGATGGCGCGCGCGACCGATTGGACCAGGATGCGGTCCTCGTCGGATATCTGCTCGGCCGGACGCACGAAAATTCCGCCGGGTCGGTTGATCACGTGGGCTTCCAAGCCCGCGGCGATCAGCCCCATGATCTGGTCCTGCAGCAGCTGCCGGTAACCGGCGCGATCCTCGTTCCAGATCACCAGGTCCACGGCGAGTCCCTTCAGGCGCCAATAGGCGTGGGCCTGCACCAGCTGGCGCAGCAGATCGATATTCGCCAGGTCGCCGATCTGCAGCAGCACGATAGGCAGGTCGCCGGAAATGGCGTAGCCCCACAAGCCGGATTGCCCGCGACGATTCCTGGAGATTACGCCCGCGTCCGCGCGCAAACCGGGATTGGCGTAGATGACGGAACTCGCCAGGCGCCCGTAGAGCTGTGCGTCCGCCTCGCTGGCGTTGATCTGCCGCAGCACCACCTGGCTGTGCGTCCACGCCAGTTCGAAAACGCGATCCGCAAGCTGGCGGTCCTGGTATTTGCCAGCCAGGCTCAGGGCTTCGTCGCGGCTGGCGCCGACGCCTGAGACCATGTCCAGGGTTGCGGTTTGTTCCGGTTCCAGAGTGATCCGATAGCGGATCGCAACGATCGGGTCGAGCACCGAGCCCGCGCTGCCCGAAAGCGCCGCCCCGGCGTCCATCGCCTGGGGCGCGGCAACGCTGCGGCCGCGGCCGATGAAGCGCATGCGGTCGGTTTCGTACGACACCGCTTCGACTTTGCTCCCGCGCGCGGCCATCAGGTGAAACATCGACGGTGCCTGCTCGGTGAGCGAACGCGGGCGGCGCGTGCATACGATAGCCTGGCGCTCGTGCACGATCTCGGTCTGAACGAAAAGATTGCTGAACGCGGGGTGCAATGCGTCCGCGACCGGCGCGGCGAGCACCACTTCTGCGTAGCTCGTCAGCTCGATCGTGCGCCGGGTGCGCGCGCGGTTGGTGATGTGCACCCGGCGCAGTTCCATGTCGTCTTCCGGCGAAACGACGATCTCGGTATGCGTATCGTAATCGAGGTCGCGGCGGCGGAATTCCGCCCGGCCTTCCGAGAAAATTGCCGCGTACGTTTCCGCCTGCGCGAGCGTCGGCTGGTGCGTGTTCGACCAGAACACCCCGCTCGTCACATCGCGGATATAACAGAACGTCCCCCAGTTGTCGCAGGTCGTGTCTTCGCGCCAGCGGGTGACCGCAAGGTCTTTCCAGCGGCTGTAGCCGCCGCCCGCGTTCGTGACCATCACGTGGTACCTGCCGTTCGACAACAACTGCACTTCCGGTATCGGCGTGTCCGCGCTGCCGAGCACGCGCACCGGCATTTGCGCTTCCTTGGAAGTCGCGCGAATCGCGGAGAAGTCGGCGGCGTGCAACTGAAATGCGCCCGCCTTGGGCACGCGCTCCTGCAGCAGCAAGGCGGTTGCCTGAAACATCGGATCCGACTCGAAGCGCTTTTGCATCGGTCGGTCGAGGAGCAGGTGGGCGAGCGACAGAAATATCATGCCCTGGTGATGCGCCATGAACGAGCGGATCACGGCGCCGGCTTGCCCGCGCGGCAGACGCGAAGCGGTGTAGTCGATCGCTTCGTAGAAGCCGAATGGCCCTTCCATGCCCTCAATCGCGAGCC
>DATKUQ010000573.1:0-3470 GCA_035530495.1 Burkholderiales bacterium | reverse complement strand
TTGGTGCCGGGAGGGGGAATCGAACCCCCATGGTGTCACCACCGCGGGATTTTGAGTCCCGTGCGTCTACCAATTCCGCCATCCCGGCCGCATGCGCAGAACACAGCGCAAGGGAGCCGAATTATGCTCTAATTGGCGCCTCACCTCAACCGAGACGGCCCCGTAATGCCGCTCACGCTGGAAGATTTCGACTACCCCCTGCCGGCCGACCTGATCGCGCAATTCCCCGCGCCCGAGCGCGCTGCCAGCCGGCTGTTGCAGCTGGCGGGTGAAAACCTGTCCGACCACCGCTTCGCCGAACTGCCCCGATTCCTGCGCCCGGGCGACGTGCTCGTGTTCAACGATACGCGCGTGATCAAGGCGCGACTGTACGGCGTCAAGGCGAGCGGCGGAAAGATAGAGGTGCTGGTCGAGCGCATCACCGGCGCGCGCGAGGCGCTGGTGCAAATGCGCGCGAGCCACCCGCCCAGGCCCGGCGCGCGCATTTGCTTTGACACGGCGATCGAAGCCGAAGTGCTGGAGCGCCGCGGCGATCTTTACCTGCTGCGCTTTGCCGGCACCGCCAGTGTACTCGAGTTGCTCGAGCGCCACGGCCATTTGCCGCTGCCGCCTTACATCGCCCATGCGGACAGCGAGGAGGACCAGGCGCGCTACCAGACGGTATATGCGCGGCGCCCGGGCGCCGTGGCGGCGCCCACCGCCGGGCTGCATTTCGACGAGCCCATGCTGGCGCGGCTGCGCGCGATGGGCGTGCACCTCGCCTGGCTAACGCTGCATGTGGGCGCCGGCACGTTCCAGCCGGTGCGCGTGAGCAATCTGGCCGAACACAAAATGCACAGCGAGTACTACGATATCCCGCCGGCGACCGTGCAGGCGGTCGCCGGCGCGCGCGCGGCCGGACGCGCCGTGATCGCGGTCGGCACCACCAGCCTGCGCGCGCTGGAATCGGCGGCAGGCGCGGGCGCGCTGCGCAACGCAACCGATGGTGATTTCCCTGCGGGGGCAGGCGAGACCGACCTGTTCATCACGCCGGGCTACCGTTTTCGCGTCGTCGACCGACTGATTACCAATTTTCATCTGCCCCGCTCCACACTGCTGATGCTGGTCGCCGCATTCGCAGGGATGGAGGAGATCCGCGCCGCATATGAACACGCTATCGCGCAGCGCTATCGTTTCTTTTCCTACGGCGACGCCATGCTGATTGATAGAATTGAACGCGCTCCTTGAACCCTGGACTGATTCCCGGTGGAACGGACTCGCCGCAAGCGGCGACCCGTTCACCTCCTTAGACAAATGAAATTCCTTATCCACAACACCGACGGCAGCGCCCGCCGCGGCACGCTCACGCTGGCCCATGGACAGATCGAGACGCCGGCCTTCATGCCGGTAGGGACCTATGGCACGGTTAAGGCGATGAGCCCGGCGGAACTGCACGAAATCGGCGCCCAGGTCGTGCTCGGCAACACGTTCCACCTGTGGCTGCGTCCCGGGCTGGAGGTCATCGCCGCGCACGGCGGGCTGCACCGCTTCATGGGCTGGGACGGCCCCATCCTCACGGACTCGGGCGGCTTCCAGGTGTTCAGCCTGGGCGCCCTGCGCAAGATTACCGATGAGGGCGTGAAGTTCGCCTCGCCCGTGAACGGCGACCGGCTGCTGCTGACGCCGGAGGAGTCGATGCGCATCCAGCGCGTGCTCAATTCGGACATCGCAATGATCTTCGACGAGTGCACGCCCTACCCCGCGGACGAACGCGCAGCCACCGATTCGATGCGCCTGTCGCTGCGCTGGGCCGAGCGCAGCAAACGCGCACACGCAGGTAATCCGAATGCGCTGTTCGGCATCGTCCAGGGCGGAATGTACGAGCGGCTGCGCGACGAGTCGCTCGCCGAACTGCAGCGCATCGGCTTCGACGGTTATGCCATCGGCGGGCTGTCGGTGGGCGAACCCAAGGAGGAGATGCAGCGCATTCTTGCGCACACCGCGCCGCGACTGCCCGCGGACCAGCCGCGCTACCTGATGGGGGTGGGCACGCCCGAGGATCTGGTCGAAGCGGTGACGGTCGGAATCGACATGTTCGACTGCGTGCTGCCCACGCGCAACGCGCGCAACGGCTGGCTGTTCACGCGCCACGGCGACATCAAGATCAAGAACGCGGCCTACCGCCACGATACGCGACCGCTGGACGCGGACTGCGGCTGTTATTGCTGCACGCATTTCACCCGTGCTTATCTGCATCACCTGCACCGCGTCAACGAAATCCTGGGTGCGCGCCTCAATACGATCCACAACCTCTACTACTATCTGGAACTGATGCGCGAACTGCGCGCCGCCATCGCCGCCGGACGGCTCAGCGCATACGCTGCGGCGTTCCGCGCACAGCGCGCGAGCGCAAAAGATGCGGGTTCCGGGCCGTTCAATGCTGGTATAATTGCCCGTTGTCCAGACTGAAAACGGAGTTTCCCGTGCTGATTTCTTCCGCGCACGCCCAGGCGGCTGGTGGCCTCTCGGGCGCATTGTCCGGCGAAGGATTGATGGGCATGCTGCCCATCATCCTGATGTTCGCGCTGTTGTACTTTCTGATGATTCGCCCGCAAATGAAGCGCGCCAAGGAACAGAAAGCCATGACCGACGCGCTGCAAAAAGGCGACGAGGTGATCACCGCCTCCGGCATCGTGGGCAAGGTCACCAAAGTGGGCGAAATCTACATCAGTCTGGAAATCGCCTCCGGCACCGAAATTCAGCTGCAGAAAGCGTCGGTGCAGACCCTGCTGCCGAAGGGCTCGATCAAAGCGATGTCGTAAGCCGTGAAGTCTGCAGCGCGGCCGCGCGCCTGCCCTTAACGCTTCACTTTCCACTGGTCATCCGATATGAACCGCTATCCGACCTGGATCTATGTCATCGTCGCCTGTACGATGGTGCTCGGATTCATCTACACGCTGCCGAATTTCTTCGGCGACTCACCCGCGGTCCAGGTGTCCAGCATCAAGGCCACCGTCAAAGTAGACTCGGATGTGCTCGCGCGCGTCGAGGCGGCGCTGAAAGCAGCCAATATCGCCGACAACGGCATCTACCTCGACTCGAACGGCATCAAGGTGCGATTCGCCGATACCGACACCCAGCTCAAGGCCAAGGACGTACTCAGCGAGAGCCTTAATCCCGAGCGCGACAACCCCTCATTCATCGTCGCCCTCAACCTGCTTTCGTCCTCGCCCAATTGGCTCACCGACATCGGTGCACTGCCCATGTACCTGGGCCTGGACCTGCGCGGCGGCGTGCACTTCACGCTGGAGGTGGACATGAAGGCCGCGCTGACCAAGCGGCTGGAGAACATCAACGGGGACATCCGCGTCGAGTTGCGCGACAAAGACCTGCGCTATTCCGGTATCCGCCTGAAAGGCAACGCCATCCTGCTCGATTTTCACGACGCCGACACCCGCGCCAAGTCGCGCAAGGTGCTGGAGGACAATCAG
>DATKUQ010000572.1:0-2257 GCA_035530495.1 Burkholderiales bacterium | reverse complement strand
ATGATCAGGTAGTTGCCAATTTTCAACACCGCCTTTTGAAAATGGCTGACGGTGTGCGCGTCCTGCACCAGTTCTGCGGTCTTGCCGAAGTAGGTGTTCGCGCCCGTGGCGTACACCAGCGCGCTGCTCTCACCGCGGCGGATGATGGAACCGGAAAACACCGCGTCGCCCGGTTTGCGCGAGGCGGGCAGGGACTCTCCGGTCAGCGCGGACTGATCGACCGACATGGGATCGCCGTCGAGCAGGCGCGCATCCGCCGGCACGATGTCGCCCAGGCGCATGCGAATGACATCGCCCGGCACCAGCTCGCGCGCCGCCGGGTTGACCCACTTGCCGTCGCGAATCACCCGGGCCTTGACCGCCAGCTTGGCCTTGAGCGCCTCGATGGCATTGCCCGCTGCGTGTTCCTCCCAGAATCCGACCACGGCGTTGGCCAGGAGCAGAACCAGGATGATGCCGAAGTCCGGCCAATGCCGGGCTACCGCCGAAAGGATCACCGCCGCTTCGATCATCCACGGGATCGGGCCCCAGAAATAGCTGAGGAACTTCAGCAACAGATTGGTCTTCTTTTCTTCGATCTCGTTCGGCCCATATTGGGTCAGCCGCTTTGCCGCCTCGGCTTGGGTGAGGCCTTTCGGCGACGAGCCGAGTTTCTTCTCCACTTCCTCCAGCGGCAGGGATTTCAGATCGTCCTTCGCCTCGGGCTTGGCCTTGGACTTCGCGTCGGGCTTGGTGTCGGACTTCGCATCGGATTTCGCATCGGCCTTCGATGCGGGAGCCCTGGCTTGGTCGGCAGCGGGTTTCATAATGGTTATTCCCTTCGTGGTCGCTATGGCGCAGGTTTGGTGAGTCGCGGGATAGGCGCATTCATTTGGCAGTGCCCCACTTCCAGTTGCGGATTTCCGGCAGGTCCTCGCCGTGCTTGTCGATGTACTGTTTGTGCTCGAGCAGCTTGTCCTTCAACTGCTGCTTCAGGTAGATGCCCTTGTCGCCGGTCTGCGGCAGGCGGTCGATCGCATCCATCACCAGGTGGAAGCGGTCCAGCTCGTTGAGCACCGTCATGTCGAAGGGCGTGGTGATGGTGCCCTCCTCCTTGTAGCCGCGCACATGGATGTTGTCGTGGTTGGTACGGCGGTAGGTCAAACGGTGGATCAGCCAGGGGTAGGCGTGGTAGGCGAAGATCACCGGCTTATCCGTGGTGAAGAGCTCATCGAAATCCGTGTCGGACAGCCCGTGCGGGTGCTCGGTCTGCGGCTGCAGCTTCATCAGGTCGACGACGTTGACCACGCGGATTTTGAGTTCGGGCAGGTGCTCGCGCAGGATGGAAACGGCGGCGAGCGTCTCCAGCGTCGGCACGTCGCCGCAGCAGGCCATGACCACGTCGGGGGCGCGTTCCTGATCGTTGCTCGCCCACTGCCAGATGCCGATGCCCTCGGCGCAGTGCTTGAGCGCGGCGTCCATGCTCAGCCACTGCGGCGCCGGGTGCTTGCCCGCGACCACAACGTTGACGTAATGCCGGCTCCTCAGGCAGTGGTCCATCACCGACAACAGGCAATTGGCATCCGGCGGCAGGTAGACGCGCACGACGTCCGCCTTCTTGTTGACGACATGGTCGATGAAGCCGGGATCCTGGTGGGTGAAGCCGTTGTGGTCCTGGCGCCAGACGTGCGAGGCGAGCAGGTAGTTGAGCGAAGCGATCTTGCGCCGCCACGGCAGGTGCGCGGTGACCTTGAGCCACTTGGCGTGCTGGTTGAACATGGAATCGACGATGTGGATGAACGCCTCGTAGCAGTTGAACACGCCATGGCGCCCGGTGAGCAGGTAGCCTTCGAGCCAGCCTTCGCATTGGTGCTCGCTCAGCATGGAGTCCAGCACGCGGCCGCTGGGCGCGAGCCACTCGTCGTTCGGCACTGTCCGCGCGTCCCATTGTCGGTCGCTCGCCTCGAACACCGCGTTCAGGCGGTTGGAGAGCGTCTCGTCGGGGCCGAAGACGCGGAAATTGCGCTGCTCGGCGTTGCCCTTCATCACGTCGCGCAGGAAGCGCCCGAGCACGAACGTGTCGCCCGCGCCGGGTGCACCCGGCGCGGGCACGTTTTCGGCGTAGTCGCGGAAATCCGGCATCCTCAGCTCGCGCAGCAGCCTGCCGCCGTTGGCGTGGGGATTCGCGCCCATGCGCCGCTCGCCC
Source organism: Burkholderiales bacterium (assembly GCA_035530495.1). GTDB lineage: Bacteria > Pseudomonadota > Gammaproteobacteria > Burkholderiales > SG8-39 > 2-12-FULL-64-23. The sequence continues at coordinate 72 of DATKUQ010000572.1, read as the reverse complement.
TTCGGTGCCAATTCGGCCAGTTCCGGCTTCAGCCGGCCCGCCTCGTCGAACAGTTCCTCGGGCCGGTAGCTC
>DATKUQ010000571.1:0-2653 GCA_035530495.1 Burkholderiales bacterium | reverse complement strand
GGTTCGGGCAGGTTGCCAACGGCCGAGATCTGCCCGGCGAGGAGCTGCTCGAGCTCGCTGCCCTCATCATCATCGCCGTCGGTACCGCGCGGCGCCGGCGCGCGCCCTCGCTCCTTCACTTCGACCAGCGGCTGCTCGGGCACGAAGCGCACACCGCCAGGCTGGCGCACCCTCATGTGCGAGCCCTTGAGGAGCGCCTCGAGCTCCTTCTCGTCTTTACACCTCAGCATGCCAGCCATCAGCGCAGCTCCTCCAATATCCGGTTCAAGGTGGCCTTGACGTCCTGGTCGTGGATCCAGTCCGCGAGGCCGCGCAGCACCACCAGGTCCTCGTCGCGCTGGACCTTCTGGGCGCGCCTCTCTTTCAGGCGGTCGCACGGCTCGGCCCGGCCGTCGCGCAGCCAGGGATCATCGCCGCACTCGTTCAGGCAATCACACCTCACGGCAAGTACCCGGCTTTCATGTCCTGCCGCCGCATCAACCAATTCCAGAACCAGCGCGGCCGCGCACCGTTCCATTGCATCTTCTCCGCAACACCCCAAAGCCAATAGTCGAATTTGCTCATGCAGCCCTCCGTTTCCTCACGATCTGGACAAACTCCCGCTGGGTTACTTCCTTGGCGCCGTGGCGGATCGCGCGCACCCTCATCTTCTGGCAAATGTCGTAGTGGTCGCCCTGGTGCCAGCGCCGGCGCACACCGATGCGCATCGCCATTTCGTGGAGCTCGGCCTCGGTGTCCGCACCCATGTGGCTCATCATCATCCTGCCGTACTTCGCTTTCATGTCGTCGACGTAGACCATCAGGTCACGCGCCCGAATTTACGCCATCCTGGGAACACATCACCCAGCCATTGGAGCATCACGAGGGGAGAGGTAAACCGCATATTGCGATTGGCTGCGTCCTCTATCTCCGGTACCCAAGCGAACAGTGTTACTCGTACACCCTGACATTCAAGGCAAATCATTTCGCCCCTCTAATATCCCACTACACTTCGCGCCGCCAGGTTGCGGCATACGACAATCCGCGTTTACCTTCTCCGACCACGACTTCCGGCCGCATTTCGAGCATTGCAGGTAGCTCGCATCGTCGCTCAAATAGGCGGGCAGATCTTTCGCGTCTTTTCTGAGCGTGTCGTCCATCAGCGTAGCTCCTTCAATATCCGGTTCAGCGAGGCCTTAACCTCCTGGTCCTGCACCCAGTCTGCCAGGCCGCGCAGCACCACCAGGTCCTCCTCGCGTTGCTTCTTGTTGGCGACGCGCTTCTTCATGTAGTCGCACGGCTCTGCCTTTCCATCGCGCACCAAGTGATCATCGCCGCACTCGTTCAGGCAATCGCACTTCATAGCGGCTCTTTCATCATCGCGCGCAGCCGGATGGTCTCACCCTCGTCGCGAACATACTTGAGCTCGATCTGCCCATCGACGACGCGCCACTCAACCTGGTGGAATAGCCCGCAGTCGCAGCAGCCGTGGCCGAATGGATTGTCCGACAAGCGCACCCACTCACCATCGTCAGCGTGGCGCGCCGGCCTACCATCCTTTAGAACAAACTGGCCGCCGCTCACGTGAGCTCCAGCGGCGGGCGGTCATCCTTCGGATCTTTGTAGACCTCGGCGTCGACGGCGGTCAGCTTGCCGTCCTTGACGATGCCGATCGTGTGCCCGCCCTCGGCCATTTGCTGGTAGGGGTTCGGGTCCTTGTCCGGGCCCTCGTAGCGGCTGGGCGTGAACCGGCAGCCCCAGGGCCAGGCGCTCACCCTCGTCGCGTCTGACTTCTGGACCTTGTTCAACTCGGCACACCGGCCGAAGCCTGGCAGCGTATCCCCGGGCTTGTCCGGATCCGGCGTGTAGTGCGTGCAGGTACCGCAGCTCTCAGTCATAGCGAATCCAGATGTAGTGCGGCTTCTTGTCGAAGGCTCGCCTGCCCTTACCGTCGCGCACGCAGAAGCCGTCTCGAAACGCGACTGCAATCAGTTCATCGCGAAAAGTAAAGGTGGGGCGGACTATCCCTTGGCGAGAGACCTCGCGCTGGCCGTTCATTCCCCGCCTTCCGGTCCCAGGCACACCTTCCGATGTGCGGGGATCCGTGCGTAGTGTCCGGCAGTTGGTGTCCGCCCCGTTGGTCATGATCTGCATTGCAGCCTGTCTATCTCGGCCGCGATCAGCGCTCCGGTCAGTCCTGGATCTATTCCGACGATCATCATTTGCGGTATACCAGCAGCGGTGAGTTGACGAGGTAGGTTCCGGCACCGAACGCGAGCGCGCGTTCGGTGCCGGTGCCGCGCGACAACGTGCTGATGGCCGACTGAATCGTGCTGGTCATGTCCGCTTCGCCCTGCGGCTGAGATTGACTTCGCTCATCATCGCTTTCCCTTTTTCTTGGCCTTCTTCTTCGGTGCGGTTTTTCGCTTGCCGGGCGTGACCTTATCCGCCTTGGTCCGAGCGGGCCGCGCCCCGCTCTTGCCATCGAACGCATGGTTCACGCGGCCATGCGCAGCCGTCGCTGCAGGTATTGTGGCCAGCGTTCCACTGGCCTGCGCAGTAAAACGGGAACTCGAACAATCGGCGCTGCTGTCCCGCCGTGCGTTCCCGACCTTGCGGTCCTTCGCCTCATCGGCACTGGTGTTCTTTCCGAATTGATGCGGATCCCGCACGT
>DATKUQ010000570.1:0-4975 GCA_035530495.1 Burkholderiales bacterium | reverse complement strand
CGTGGCGGCGGGCAGCAGCAATTCGCGCAGATGGGTGCAGCCTTTTGTGCCGCCGACGCACTCCTGCACCGCGCGCCGCCAGCCCGCGCCAATTTTCTTGCCGATCAGCCTCTTGAACGCCGGCAAGGCGCTGCTGCAGGGTCCGTAAGGCACCGACATCATCGCCACCTCGATATCGCGCACCACCATGTCGTTATCGATGGTCAGGCGCAAAGCCATATCGTGCACGGCTTCGCCCGGCGTGCGCAGGCCGCGAAACGGCTCGTGGTAAGCGAAGGGCTTGGTGTCGACGATGCGCGCCTCGATGTCCCACAATCCGTCCTCGCGCTGGTAGCCTTCGCAGCTGATCTTCCTGGTGTGCTTATGGCGGCGCGGCGCCGGTGGTGGCAAATTCATGGTCTGAATCCTTTAGTCAATCAGTCTGTTCGCCAATCTTCAATTTGTCATTCCGAGTGAAACGAGGAATCTGCTTTTCACCGCGGCAAAAAGCAGATTCCTCGGCCCGAAGGCCTCGGAATGACAATTGCTAGGCTTGCCCGTTAATCTCAGGTTTGTCATGCCGAGCGTCCCCCAAGGGGACTTTCCCGTCGAGCGGGATCGAGACCTTCGGGGCGAAGCGAGGAATCTGCTTTTCATCGCGGGCAAAAAGCAGATTCCTCGGCCTAAGGCCTCGGAATGACAAGTGTTAGGCTTGCCCGCTAATCTTAAGTTTGTCATGCCGAGTGCAACGAGGCATCTGCTTCTTATCGTGGCAAAAAGCAGATTCCTCGGCCTGAGGCCTCGGAATGACAGCTTTGGGAGGTGTCGCATCTTCCCTGCGCTCATCCGACCTTCCTGATGTCCCCTTCCGGGGTCACCACGCCGAAGACGGATTTGCGCAGTTCGGTGAGCTGGTCGCGCGCCTGTGCGGCTTTTTCGAATTCCAGGTTGCGCGCATGATCGAGCATCTGCTTTTCCAGGCGCTTGATCTCCCGCGCCAGCTGCTTTTCGCTCATGTGCTCGTAGCGCGCCTGGTCCTGCGCCGCTTTCAGCTCGAACTGCACCTGGTCGCGGTCGTAGTAACCCTCGATGATGTCCTTGACGCGCTTGGAAATGCCCACCGGCGTGATGCCGCGCTCCGCGTTGTAGGCGACCTGCTTGGCGCGCCGGCGCTCGGTTTCGCCGATCGCGCGCTTCATCGAATCGGTGATGCGGTCGGCGTAGAGTATCGCCGCACCGTTGATGTGGCGCGCGGCGCGGCCCATGGTCTGGATCAGCGAACGCTCCGAGCGCAGGAAGCCTTCCTTGTCGGCATCTAGAATCGCGACCAACGAAACCTCAGGCAAATCGAGGCCCTCGCGCAGCAGGTTGATGCCCACGAGCACGTCGAACTTGCCCAGGCGCAGGTCGCGGATGATCTCCACCCGCTCCACCGTCTCCACTTCCGAATGCAGGTAGCGCACCTTGATGCCGTGTTCGCCCAGGTATTCGGTCAGATCCTCGGACATTTTCTTGGTGAGCGTGGTCACCAGCACGCGCTCCTTCTGCGCCACGCGCAGGCTGATCTCCGACAACAGGTCGTCCACCTGGGTCGTGGCCGGGCGCACTTCGACCGAGGGGTCGATCAGGCCGGTGGGGCGCACCACCTGCTCCACCACCTGGCCCGCATGGGTGCGTTCGTATTCGGCCGGCGTCGCCGAGCAGAAGAAGGTCTGCTTCAACATGCCTTCGAATTCGTCGAAGCGCAGCGGCCGGTTGTCCAGCGCCGAGGGCAGGCGAAAGCCGTAATCGACCAGATTCTCCTTGCGCGAACGGTCGCCCTTGTACATGGCGCCGATCTGGCCGATGGTGACGTGGCTCTCGTCGATGATCATGAGCGCATCGCGCGGCAGGTAGTCGATCAGCGTCGGCGGCGGCTCGCCCGGCTTGCGCCCCGACAGGTGGCGCGAATAGTTCTCGATGCCCTTGCAGAAGCCCATTTCGTTGAGCATTTCCAGGTCGAAGCGCGTGCGCTGCTCGATGCGCTGCGCCTCGACCAGCTTGTTCGTCTTGACGTAGAAATCGATGCGCTCGCGCAGCTCCAGCTTGATCGCCTCGATCGCGCGCAGCGTGGTCTCGCGCGGCGTGACGTAATGGCTCGAAGGATAGACGGTGAAGCGCGGCACGCGCTGCTGCACGCGTCCGGTGAGCGGATCGAATACAGACAGGGTTTCGACCACGTCGTCCTCGAGGCTGATGCGGATCGCGGTCTCGGAGTGCTCCGCCGGAAACACGTCGAGCACGTCGCCGCGCACGCGGAACGTGCCGCGCGCGAACTCGAACTCGTTCCTCTGATACTGCATCGCCGTGAGGCGCGCGATGATGTCGCGCTGCGACAGCTTCTCGCGCTCGCGCAGATGCAGGATCATGCCGTGATAGTCGACCGGGTCGCCGATGCCGTAGATGCACGAGACGGTGGCGACAATGATCGTGTCCTTGCGCTCGAGCAGCGATTTGGTCGCCGACAGGCGCATCTGCTCGATGTGCTCGTTGATGCTCGAGTCCTTCTCGATGAACAGGTCGCGCGAAGGCACGTAGGCCTCGGGCTGGTAGTAATCGTAGTAGGAGACGAAATACTCGACCGCGTTCTCGGGGAAGAACTCGCGCATCTCCGAGTACAGCTGCGCCGCGAGCGTCTTGTTCGGCGCGATGATCAGCGCCGGCCGGCCCAGGCGCGCGATCACGTTGGCCATGGTGTAGGTCTTGCCCGATCCGGTCACCCCGAGCAGGGTCTGGTAGGCAAGCCCGTTCTCGACGCCCTCGACCAGTTGGGCGATGGCTTCGGGCTGGTCGCCGGCGGGCTCGAACTGCTGGTGCAGGCGGAACGGACTGTTCGGAAAGGTGACGATCACAGGGGTATAATCAGGGCTTCAACAAAACGTGAAAGTTTAACACGATGAACGCCCCTCACTCCCTCTCCCTGCTATCCGGCGTGGAAATGGCGCCGCGCGACCCGATCCTCGGCCTGACCGAGGCCTATAACGCCGATAAAAACCCGAAAAAGGTCAATTTGGGCGTCGGCGTCTACACCGGCGACGACGGCAAAGTGCCGCTGCTCGAATGCGTGCGCCGCGCCGAACAGCATTTGATGGAACAGCCGGCGCCGCGCAACTACCTGCCGATCGACGGCCTGGCGGTCTACGACAAGGCGGTGCAGGGCCTGGTGTTCGGCGCCGACAGCGCCGCACTCAAGGAAGGACGCATCATCACCATCCAGACCCTGGGCGGCACCGGCGGCCTGCGCGTGGGCGCCGATTTCCTGCGCCGCACCGCGCCCAAAGCCACGCTGTGGATCAGCAATCCGAGCTGGGAAAACCACCGGGCCGTATTCGAGAACGCCGGCTTCAAGGTCGATACCTACACCTATTACGATGCCAAGACGCGCGGCGTCGACTTCGACGGCATGCTCGCCGCGCTCAAGGCCATGCCCGCCGGCGACATCGTCCTGCTGCACGCCTGCTGCCACAACCCGACCGGCGTCGACCTGAACGAAGCGCAATGGAAAACCGTCGCCGAGACCATGGCCGCGCGCGGCCTGGTGCCCTTCCTCGACATCGCCTACCAGGGCTTTGCCGAAAGCCTGGACGCCGACGGCGCGGCGGTGCGCATGTTCGCCAACACCGGCATGCCGCTGTTCGTGGCGAATTCGTTCTCCAAGTCGTTCTCGCTCTACGGCGAGCGCGTCGGCAGCCTCAACGTCGTCGCCGCCAGCAGCGACGAGAGCGCGCGCGTGCTGTCGCAGATCAAGCGCCTGGTGCGCGCAAACTACTCCAACCCGCCCACCCATGGCAGCAAGATCGTGTCGACCATCCTCGCCAACCCGGAACTGCGCACCCTGTGGGAGCAGGAACTGGGGCATATGCGCGAGCGCATCAAGTCGATGCGCAAGCTCCTGGTGGAGAAAATCCACGCCCGCGTCCCCGGCGTCGATTTCAGCTTCATCATGCGCCAGCGCGGCATGTTCTCCTACTCCGGCCTGACCAAGGAGCAGGTGGTGCGCATGCGCGAGGAATTCGCCGTGTACGCGATCGAGAGCGGGCGCATCTGCGTGGCGGCGCTCAACACCCGCAACGTCGACTACTCGGCCGACGCCATCGCCAAGGTGATCAGCTGACACTTAAAAAGGCGGGCATGCGACCAGGGCGGGTGCCCTCTTCCACCCCGGTCGCAGATCAATTTCAATTGACCCACACCCCCGCCAGACATTAAAATACGCGCCTTCCTGAGCCCGGCTCAACCGGGCTCACCGTTCCCCGATAGCTCAGCTGGTAGAGCGACGGACTGTTAATCGGACCGTCACAAAAATAGTACTTAATAAATCAATACGTTAATTATTTATTTTTGTCAAAAAACCTCTATTTTTGGCACGTTTTAGCACAATTCTGACACAATCCTTGTTTACACAACGGCTATAAGCAACTGCAGCAAATCGGGCTACTTAACGCCCGTTCGACTGCCTACAATCTCCCACTACCTATACAAGGGGGATACCAAGAATGGCAACAAAGCGCTTTCCCACGGACGGCAAGCTGGACGCGTTGTTGCTGTCGAGCAAGTAAGCGTCCGTCCCGTCCTACCGCCGGCCGAGCACCGCGAGCGTGGGAGCCGGTCCCAACGGGATGTGAGCAAAGGTCCAGGAGCCCGGCCAATCGCCAGTAGTCCTCGACCCCTCCCCTTGGTGTGTTTTACGTTCGGATAAGAACAGGGCATTCTTCTCCAGCCCGTAAGTTCGACACGCGAGTGGAACTGCCCCGCCGTCGCAATCTGGGCCGACAGGAATGGTGCAGCCAGTGGGATATACAAAATTTAAAGGGTGCGGGGGAGATTGTCACCATCCCCCGCCAAGGATATTTCTATCCAAGGGCCTGTGCCCGCAGGTTTAGACCACCGCGCGCACGCTAGGAGCGCTGGCTAACGCCACTTAGCGCCACTCCCGGTGCCACTTGTAGTATCGGCA